>JBOHOS010000337.1:0-1956 GCA_050731295.1 Nitrospiraceae bacterium
CCACCCGACGGTGGCGCCGGGGCGGATTGTTCAGAGTTTCAAGAGCATCACGGCGCGGGAGATCTTTCGCCGAAAGCCAGCGGTCAAGCGGGAGCGGTGGGGCGGGGAATTTTGGACGGACGGGTACTCTGTGGCCACGGTCGGCGAACGAGCGAACTGGCAGGCCGTAGAGCGGTATGTCCAGCGTCAAGGGAAGCCTCGCCAAGAGATCTCAAACAGCTACGGTTGTTTTAGCCTGTAATACCCCGCAGCTTGCTGCGGGGTTCTTTATTCGCATGACGGTGATGGACTTCATCGGCGCATACGACCCACTCACGCGCTTGAAGTCGATGGGACTTATGCCTGGTTTCGAATGGCACATCTGCGCGTTGACCGCGGACGTGGCTGATGACAAGGGACTCCACGTCGCACCGAGCGTCGTGAGGCAGCCGCTCGCTGACTACGACCTCATCGTGGTTCCGGGTGGAATGGGCACGCGGGCGCTCCAGCGTGACAAGACGTTTATTGACTGGCTGCGAACGTCGGAGCCGGTGAAGCTGAAAGCGTCAGTCTGCACCGGCTCGCTCTTGTTGGGTGCGGCGGGCTTCTTGAAGGGAAGACGCGCCACCACCAACCGCAACGCCTCGAGGCGTTGCGGCCGTACTGCGCTCACGTTGTCGATGACCGCGTGGTGGACGAAGGAGACATCATCACCGCCCGTGGCGTGACCTCGGCCATCGATCTCGGACTTCACTTAGTCAAGCGTCTCGCTGGCCCAGCGGCGCGAGCACGCATTGCCACACAAATGGACTATTCTTACGCCTGGCAAGCACGCACAGAATGAACACAACGCTCCTTGACATCCAGATGCTTCAAACGTACCATTTGTACGGTTCGTCTATCCGTACACTTGCAGCGAGGTGATCATGGCTCATCTACCAACCAGTAAAGCCCGAGAAGGATTCGCGGATACGATCAACCGGGTGGCGTTTGGCAAGGAGCGCGTGGTGCTGCGACGACGCGGGAAAGAGGTTGCCGCCGTGGTGCCGATCGACGACTTGCGATTGTTGGAAGAATTGGAAGATCGGATCGATCTCGCTGATGCACGAGCCGCGTTGGCTGAAACCAAAAAGAAAGGCGCAAAACCGCTCGACGCGATTCTGAAAGAAATCGGCCTTTAGTACCTCCCCAATGGCGTACTCAATTCTCCTTGCCCCGTCCGCCGAACGACAAATCAAATCGCTTGCTGAACCGGTTCAGAAACGGATCGTCAAACGCCTTCGTACGCTGCGAGCGAACCCGCGCCCGCAGGGTGTCAAAAAACTCGCTGGCGAAGATGATCTGTATCGTATTCGGGAAGGTGACTATCGGATCATCTACACGATTCGCGACAAGGAACTGATCGTGCTTATCGTCAAGATTGGCGGCCGCAAAGAAGTCTACCGTTAACCCTCCATGCCACTTTCAGTCTCTCGTCAGACAAAAACCTGGTCCCCCTTTCGCAATGCGTGGCGGTCCGGCTCCTTCCTCGCCACACCGCCCCTCCCTATCATCTGTGGAGTGATGGATACGCCTCCGACTTTGCAGTAAACTGGCCTACACCAGACTGCTCAGCCAGCCTAGCTCAGTTGCAAGAAGAGGCCGCAGCAATTTTTCTCGTAGCCTTAGAGGAGTCATCATGCCGTATGTCAATGTTAAGATCAGCAAGGGTGCTACGAGAGCGCAGAAGGCTCAACTTGTGCGAGAGATGATGGATTCGCTTGTCCGCATACTCGGAAAGAAACCGGAGCACACTCACGTCGTGATTCAAGAAATTGCTGAAGCGGACTGGGGATTCTCGGGGCTACTGACGGACGACTGGAAGAAGCGGCAGTCCCGCAAGCCGACGAGAAAAACCTAGGAGCGAAACCGACTGCCATGAAGCCATTTCGCAGCGCGTGGCGGTCCGGCTCCTTACTCAGCCTCGTCTCCCTTTCG
>JBOHOS010000338.1:0-1175 GCA_050731295.1 Nitrospiraceae bacterium
TACAGCAAGTCCGGCAAGGTGATTATGCGGTGATCGGTCCACGTGATACTTTCACGTTTACGACACGGACGCGGCCTCTTAATGAAGATGTAACCTAGATTCGGTATCGTGCCTTCCTTTCATGAACTGTGAGCGCGAGAACGACATCATGCACGAGCCTATGAAATGATCAACGTGCCCCGGCAAACGCAAATGGATGCTTCTCTGAAGGATCTATCCGACTACTCGAATTTTTCGAAGAGCTTTCAACCAAGCTCCTAAGAGCTTCGGTATTGGCGAGGCCGGACACTCATGTGATACTTTTGCCTGGCCTGGACATAACGCGATGATTCTTGCGACCATGGAGAAGGAGCAAGCGGCACGGGGTGTGGAGATATTACAGGAATTTCGTGATCATCTCGTACAACTTCAAGGTGGCGCCAAAATCCCTCTGCGGGTCTTTGTCCCTGCCGTGCGAGCAATCGGTATAGCAATGAGCCTAATTCAGTGATCGTCGGGAGGACTTTTTATTTTCTGGAAATGTCAGTATAGTTTGCATATAGTAAAGAACCAAGCCCTTCCGGGCGGGGCTCTGTGAACCAGGAAGTTTTTACCTTTGCTTCGCTACGGGCTGCCATTCATCCTTCCGGGCGTGGCATTCTTGGCAGGCTACGTAAAGCACAATATATTCAGCCAATCGTTAGCGGTGAGGATAACGGCAAGAGCATGATCATCACAAAGATCCATGTAGAGTGATGTTTCTTCTTGTTTGACGTGCGCTTGCCGGTCCAAAATCACCGGCACTGAATCATTGGGAAACAGGTGATGATCCGCGCAGCGCTTCATAATCCGTATGCGGTCGTGGCGCTCAGCCTCATTGTGGTGATTCTGGGCGTGGCCACCTACAACTACATGGTGGTGGATATCTTTCCGGAGATCAATATTCCCGTCGTTTATATCTTGACCACTCATAAGGGAATGAGCGCCAAAGAGATCGAGGGAGCCATCTCGCTTCGACTTGAGCAGCTCTATATGCAAGCCAGCTATGTCGAGCACATCGAATCGCGCTCCTTACCGGGCCAGAGCCTAGTGAAGGTGTTTTTCCATCCTTCCTACAATGCTGATGCCGCCATTGCGGAATTGACGAGCTTGACCTATTCATCGCTCCGATACTTGCCCCCAGGGATGTTCCCGCC
>JBOHOS010000339.1:0-1455 GCA_050731295.1 Nitrospiraceae bacterium
TGGATCTGGGTCGAGCCGATCAGCTCCACCGCCTCGACCACCCCCGGCCACATCCTCTTCACGCCCTGATGCTCGCCGAGCTCGGCGCCGGTGACCGCCGCGCCGATGCGAAAACCGCCGTTCTCGGCAGCGATCTCATGAACTTCCGGGATCCGCTTCACGTCCACCACGAGCTCGGGCTCGATCAGCCCGACGCGCAGCTGCACCAGCAGATCGGTGCCGCCCGCCAGCACCCGCGCCTCACCGCTTGCGGCCGCGAGCAACGCCACCGCCGATTCAAACGTCTCAGGAGCCTCGTAACGCATGTCCCGGGTGCTTCCCCCTGTGAGCGCGCCTCGACCCTCGCGCCGCGTCAAACTAGCCTCCCCACCGTCAGCGTCAACGGGGCGCGCGGCCGCAGTGCCAGATTCCCATCACTTAGGGATACGTTTAACCCGGCTTTCACGTCGAAGCGCCGGCGCAGGCGGCGACGAGATTCGCACAGTTAGGATTGAAAAAGCCGCTGCCGATGCCTAACCTTAGGTTAGGCCGTGAGCCTCGAATTTGCAGGGTCTCAACCAGCATGCTCCGCAGCGCAAGAGCGATTGGAGCCGAACTTTAGACGCGATGATGGAGCGTTCCAGACAGAGCACTCTCGGTGCAGCAGTCTGTGGCGCCGATCAACAAAACGCCTGAAACGGAGAGACACAATTACGCTGGATAGAGTCATCGCGCTATTAGCAAGCCTCAGCGCACTTTGCGCTGCGCTTCTTGCAATGTTTACTCTGTTTGAGATGCAGAAGCAAAGAAGAATATCCCTGAAGCCTGACATAGTCCCGGCATCGCTCGTGGCTATTCGAATAGATGTCGACAGTTCATCGCCCATCCCTCGACTCAATGCAGGCTCATCTAAGGAAGCGGAAGGGGCACTCTACCGCGTCCCCGTGGAAGTGTATAATCTGGGGCGTGGCACAGCAAAGAGAGTGAGCTTTACGTGGCGCTATGACATAGATAATCTCCTATCAGTTCTGAAAAAACTTGATGCCGAAGGACAGTTTACTTTCGAGCTTCAGAACAATACTGTCAAGGTAGACCATGAAGATGGAGGGGTGTTATTATCGGTTTCGTTCCCAAGCCAGATACCATTTCTCCCCGAATATGCCACCGCTACTAAGCCATACACCTTCGAGATACCAACCGATTTTCTGTATCTGATGAGAGTGTATGCCTATTTGCGGGGCAAGCGGACGGATGACAGCGTCGCTTACCTACCAAATGGGACGCTTCAGATCGACTATTTCGATATTGATAATGTTGAACACAGTCAATCTTACTCTATAGACCTATCTAGCATGGAATTAGAAAAAATCCGGAGTAGAGTTCGGATAGAAATGAATTTGGAGATAAACCGTTTAGCGTCTTAGCCTTATATTAGAGTCTCATGTGCAAAGATGGAATTGGGGTGGCCTTTTTTTG
>JBOHOS010000340.1:0-1812 GCA_050731295.1 Nitrospiraceae bacterium
CGTATCCATCACCATTTCCTTATTCCCCGGATTTTCCAGCCATTAAACCTGAACCGAACAGCGAAAAACCCCATTCTCGCCTCCAGGATACTGAGACGCAGTCACAACCACGTGTGTGGACGGCGAAATCGTCACGCGCATGGGAGTATGATGCTGTCTAAAGGTGGGCGCAGTTCGTCCTAAAAAGGGGAAGCGATGAACGACGAGATGAGCAGAACCTCACCGACGCGGGACTCGGCGTTTTTGTTCGACCTCGACGGAACCCTGGTGGATAGCGTCTACCAGCACGTCTTAGCCTGGCGAGAAGCGCTGGAGGACGCCGGGATCGAACTGGCTATTTGGCGGATCCACCGACAGATTGGGATGAGCGGCGGTCTCTTTGTCAATGCCTTGCTCAGAGAGACCGATCGCCGTTTGACATCGGAGGAAGCCGCCCGTCTCCAACGGGTCCATGCGGACGCGTACAAGCGGCAGCTCAATCAGGTTCGCCCTCTGCCCGGCGCCCGCGACCTCCTAACCTACTTGTCAAAAAATCGAATTCCTTATGCAATTGCCACAAGCGGTCGTCTTGAATTCGCTCGCTTGACCGTGCAGGTGCTCGACCTTGATCCCCAGGTCCCCATCATTACGCGTGATCAGGTGCGTCACGCGAAACCGGACCCTGATTTGTTCTTGGCTGCGGCGAACAGTGTAGGGGTACCCATACAGACGTCGGTGGTGGTCGGTGACAGTGTCTGGGATCTCCTGGCTGCTCGCCGGGCAAGAGCCCTCGGCGTCGGCTTATTGTCAGGCGGATATGGGCAGGATGAACTTGAAAGGGCCGGCGCCTACCGTGTCTACCAGGATCCGAGAGATCTGCTTCGACACTTGGATGAGGTGGGATTTCGAGCTGAGGACTAACTCCCGTCTCCAGGACGAGTCCCGCCGCCGCAATCGTGATCTTCCTCTGGAGCGTCAAGGAGCTTGGCCGTGCTGTCTTGAAGCCGGAGACCGATTCCAAGCAGCCTTAATCATTCAAGTATCCTCGCCCCCATGAATACCGCTTGACGGCCTCCGCGCAAGAGCGTAGCGTGAAACATGACGTCCTAAGCCTCGCTGACTGTCCTATCTCGCGCTTCCATTCTTTCCCGCGCGATTGATTCCCCAGTCTCCGCCGCTTCCTACGCCAGAATTTCTCGTGGTCCTTCGTTCATTCGTCTGATTCAGACCATGACGGTGCATTGCTGGAACGGGGCGCTCCGCCCGACACACGCTCGTTTCGAGGAGGTGGACCATGTCCTACATCACGCCGGCATACACGGATCAGGATCACTTTACCTGTGCACGTGTGCTCGCGTTCCGAGAACGATTCATGCGGGGGGCTTCTCAACCGAGCGAACGAGTGCCGGCTCTCACGACCGGCCTCGCGAAGGAGGCTAAAACCCATCACTCCAAGAGAGGCTCTGACAACCTTGACCAAACGATTCGACCAACGGAGGTGACGACATGACCATTGTCAGTTCTGTTATTGATGCTTCTATCGCGTTAGCTGGCGCCCTCGGATCTTGATCGCGTTCGTGGCCGCTCTGAGGGGAATCGAGGCCCCGATGGCGGGTACGCGGAGCAGGGCGGCGGAGCCCGGCACCGTTGTGAGACGTGCGGCGTAAGAGTACGAAAGAGAGGAAGGACTATGACATGCAATCTACTTATAAAACGGACGGTCCTTGTGGCGTCGTTGGCGTTGATTCCGTGCGGGCCGGCGCTGCTCGCACATGCGTCGGAGCAGCCGAGCGCAGGAGGGATTCCCGAGGTGATGATGGGGCAGCCCTCTCC
>JBOHOS010000341.1:0-1265 GCA_050731295.1 Nitrospiraceae bacterium
CTTTACCCGTACCCGTTTCACCGAGGATCAGCACCGTCGCATCCGTTTCCGCGACCTGCGCGACATCGTTCAGCACGATCATCATCGGCTGGCTCCGTCCGATGACTTCCTCGAAGTGATGCAACGCCTGAAGCTCTTCCCTGAGCAGTTCCGCTTCGACCGTCAGCGATCGAATCTTCTGCTCGGCTTCAAGCCGTTCATTGATATTTCGAAGAATCAGTGTGTGGAAGGTCTCCCGGCGCACCTGAAACCGTGAGAGCGTGGCCTCGGCGGGAAACTCACGCCCTTCTTGGCATCGGGCTCTCAGTCCGCCCGGAATCCAAAGGTAGCGTTGTCCCTCTGGTCGCGCCTCCAGTTCCGCCATCAGGCGGAGAAGTTTCCCGATGTCCTCCTCGCTCACAAATCGCTTGAAGTCCTGTCCGACCATTCGGGGGGCAGGACACTGAAACGCTTTCTCGGTGGCCGTGTTGATCCGTGTCACGCGCAGGTTCTGATCCAACTCAATGATCGCGTCCATGGCGCTATTGACGAGACGACCGAGTTTTTCCTCCCGCTCGCGCACCTCGGCTTCCGCGCGGAGGCGCTGGAGCTCGGCCGCCGCGCGCGCGGCAAAAATGCGGAAGAGCGCATGGATCCTGGGCTCGTCTGGAATCGGCCGCCGATCAATCACCGCCATGTGGCCCAGAATCCTGCCGTCGACGTCGAGGAGCGGCACGCCCAAGTAGCTCACCGCGCCGGTGTTCTTGATACCTTCGTCATCAGGATAGAGGACAAAGAGCTTATCGGGGACATGGACCAACCGGCTCGTCTCAATGACCTGCTCGCACGGCGTTCCTGCGATGTCGGTCTCATAGTCGTTCACCCAATTCCCGTCCATCCAAAAGGCGAGGGCGCGCAGCCGCCTGCGCTTCTCGAGGTACTCGGTGACCCAGGCGCCGTGCGTATTCAAGGCCTTGGCGAGGTTTTGGACGAGCGCGGCGAAGAACTGCTGTCCGGTCGCCGTCGCCGTTCCTTCGAGAATCGTTCGTAACGCGACTTCCTCGTCGAGAAGATGCAGAGGCTGGTCATTCTGACGGTCCATCTCGAGCACTCCCGATCAGCCCAATTTCCGGCAAAGCAGACGGCAGAGTAATCCTCTCGGCACGTGGCTCATCCGCTTTCACTGCATGGCCGCGATTCGGCGCCTTCTGCATGAGCGGGTCCGTCCACCTGACGGCCTGTATACTCCAAGGACCCACCGTCAAGCAACATGGACACATCTCCCG
>JBOHOS010000342.1:0-2001 GCA_050731295.1 Nitrospiraceae bacterium
CCGCCCGGCTCCCCCGGGCGGGCTCTTTCATTTCTTGAACGATGCGGTACGGCGCCCGCGCTACGTTTGAATGTCGTCTCCGATCATCTCCTCGCTATCGGGCATCCCGTACGCGATGAATTTGGCGTATGAAAGATAAATGGCGCTGCTATCCCGCATGGCTTTCGCGCCATGGGTCATGCGCTCGAGTTTCGTCGCATCCGATGCTTCAGATGATCGCATCTGTGCCACCTGGTCCTGAAGGACCTGATTGTACTGTTCCATGGCCCGTTCGACGTTCAAATACGCTTGCATGATCGCGTCGGTCATATAGATTCACACTCCTGTGCAGTTAGCCAAAGATACATCACAGGCTTTTGATGGTTCAATAAGACAGCCGACCGTGAGACGACACGCTCGCAGAGGAGGGGGATTGCCGGCTAATCGGCCTCGGGTTCGGAGCTACCGTGTTTGTGAGTCACGCGGTCTTCCTCGAACAGCTCCTCCATCTCTTCGGCGATCATGTCCCGATCATTCGGGACCGAGACCAGAGGGATCACCTTGCGGCTTGTCGGCTCCTCGGGTTGAGTCTGAGGGGAATCAGGTTTTTTGGGAGGATTAGGATCACTCATGCTTCTAGTATACCGCACTCAGCCGATTCAAAACTATTCAAATGATTCCAGCGACGATTTTTCCGGAAAGGCATGACCACAGGCACGACAGGTGACGAAATAAAACGCCTCCCGGACCGACATCACAATGCGAAAATCGAGATTGACTCCCGCGCTCCGGCACGTGGGACAGGGAATCGCCTTCAAGACATAGGGAATATCCGGTTGTGTCCGTTGATAAAATTCCATGTCGGTATGGACCGGAAACGTATAGCGACACGCCGTGCACGCGCCTTTCCACTCGCCGTCGGGTTGCATGCTGCGGCGATCAATGCTGAACCGATTGGCTTTGCAAATGGGACACCGCACTGCACTGAGACGCGATTCGACCCGTTCTGCCGTCATGCTGCTCATGCTGATTGCGCTATTCTCGTTTCGACCCGTCAATGATCTGCATCACTGGCCTGGAGTATACCGAGCGTGAGGGCCGATCCGCAACCCTGCGGCGATTGCCTGCCGCCGGTCACGAGCGGGAGACTTCAAGCGCATTTACCGGAATCGGGCTATACTACTGTCATGTATTACATCACTGAGACGGTCCTTGTCGGCAATGTCTATGAAGCCAGAATGCCGCCGCCGTTCATTAAAGGATTGTTGTTTGTGGCCGAAGAGTTTGAGATCACTCCGCCTGATGGAATGATTTTCGGACGCGTGGCGCTCAAGGAATTTCACGAAGCCCATCCCGTGGACGTCAGTCGAGCGGTCGAATGGCTCGAACAGCATGCGTCGTCTCAGCGCGTGCTGGTCTGCTGCCGAGCCGGGATGGGGCGCTCCGTGTCAATGGTCATTGCCTACCTGTGTTGCGTGAAAGGAATGCAGTATACTGAGGCGGTCGATCTGTTGACCACCCGACGACCGGGCTCGGTTCCTCTTCCCGAACTGGAACGCACGATTCAACAAGTCCAGCAGATGCGGAACGTGGGCGCCGTGAAACCGGATCAGCCCATAGCCACTCATGCCGTCAAGAAGCCCACAGTTTCCCCAGACCGGCGCTGACCCTCTCCTTTTGTCCTCGCACATTTGCATCCAACGACCCTCACAGAGGGTTTCTCTTCTCGCTTTCGTGAATGAAGGGTGGGCAAGGTATGCCTGAACTTCCTGAGGCCGAAGTCGTGGCCCGGCAACTCCGTGATATGTTCCTAGGCGCCGTTTTGAAAGATTGCTGGATCGGCCGGCCGGATATTGTCCGGCATGGATTATCCACGCTCGATTGGTACCGAGGCACGCAACTCACGGCCATCGCGCGGCATGGCAAAAGTGTCGTGCTGTCCTATTCACGTGACCATGAGACACGGTACATCGTGGCCGAGCTTGGAATGACCGGTCTCTTGTTGTTTCGGCCGCTCAGTCA
>JBOHOS010000343.1:0-4448 GCA_050731295.1 Nitrospiraceae bacterium
TCAATGGCCTTAGTGTTCAAAACAAAGAACCCGCCGTTTATCCAACCTTCCCCTGTAAGAGGTTTCTCAAAGAATTCAGTAACTAAATCACCCTCGAAAGCAATCCTTCCAAACCGAGCCGGAGATCGCACGGAAGTCATGGTTACGAATTTGCCATGTGCCTGATGAAATTTGAGAAGTAAATCAATGTTCACATCAGCAACACCATCTCCGTAGGTGAGCATGAAAGTTTCATCCTCAGACAGCCATTTTCTCAGCCGTTTTACTCGACCTCCAGTTTGGGTCGATACTCCTGTATCCACCAAATGAATTGTCCACTTTGGTAGATTACCATCATGAATAGTGGTACCTCCCGTGGACAAATCAATCGAAATATCATTATTCAGGGCATAAAAATTGAGAAAGTATTCTTTGATCATTTCACCCTTGTAGCCCAGGGCAATGATAAATTCAGTCACTCCCTGAGCAGCATGGATGTTCATGATGTGCCACAAAATTGGCTTACCGCCTATCTCTACCATTGGCTTCGGACGCAATATTGTCTCTTCGCTCAACCGGGTACCCATCCCCCCAGCTAGAATCACAGCTTTCATAATTTTCCTCTTTGCCTATGGTATTTTCATTGTTGGAGAGCAGGTTGGACTGTATTGAGTATTCCACTTCAAAAGTGGCCTTACACCCCCGTTGAGTATGCCCGGAAATTCACCGCGTGACGAATCGCCATCAAAACTATCAATTACTCGAAATGCGACCGCATCCCGCTCATAAAAATGCATGACATTCGGATTAAGAGTGTTCGCTGCCGCCCCAACGATTACGGTTCCCTCAGCCAAAAAATTGCCCGGGATCCAGCCTGAACTCACATAGCGTCCAGGTGGGCGATGTTGTCCTCGCCAAGCGGGATCACCGTCCACGGCAGAAAATAATTGAAGACCATCATCATTGTGAACACTAAAATGAGGAATAAGCAGATGGCCAGCTTTGAGGACTTCATACTCCATCTCGAGGCAAATCGCCTCCCGAATATCTAGAATATCTGTCATTCTACCGTCCTCATTCTTCACGCGGACGGCGCACAAACGAACAATTTCACTACCGGGTGCCTTCGTCGGATCAAGCCATTCCCGATTAGCTGATGTGCCTACTCCAGAATTCAGATAGACACTGGCAACGTGGTGCGAAGAGCCATCCTGCATTATTTGGCCTTCATTTAGGAGGATAGCCCTATGGCAGATCCTTACAATTGCTGGCATGCTGTGACTAACAAAAAATACCGTGCGCCCTCCTTTGCTCACCTCATCCATTTTGCCAAGACATTTTTTCTGAAAACTGACGTCACCTACCGCTAGGACTTCGTCTATCAGAAGAATTTCTGGCTCAAGGTGGGCAGCTACGGCAAAACCCAATCTGACGTACATGCCGTTTGAGTAGCGCTTAACAGGGGTATCAATAAATTTCTCGACCCCGGAAAAAGCCACGATCTCATCCAGTTTTTGGTCCATCTCTTTCTTGGGCATTCCCAGAATCGCTCCACTTAAATAAATGTTCTCTCGCCCAGTAAGCTCGGGTTGAAAACCCGTTCCCACCTCTAGAAGCGATCCAACTCGACCATTAATGATAGCCTGTCCCGAGGTTGGTTCAGTAATGCGAGAAAGAATTTTGAGCAGTGTGCTCTTGCCGCTGCCATTTCGTCCTATAATGCCAACCACTTCGCCTCGTTTAACTTCGAAACAGATATCTTTGAGAGCCCAGAAGGTTTCAGACTTTGGTCGATCAGTGAGGTTGCGACGAACCAGACCCTTCAGACCATCTGAGAAGAGATCCTTCAAACCATGGTGACGCTTAGTAGTCATCCCGATTTGGTAACGTTTAGAGATATTATTCACTCGAATCACTGAGTCAGACATAGTTAGATACACTTGACTTTCGGATCCTCGGGTTTTGCCTTTTGGCTGCCACCCCGGTTGATCAAGAACGATTTCACTGCTAAATCACATCGGCAAAGTTTCGTTCCATTCTTACAAAATACACAATGGCGGCCCACAAGAGCACCATGACGACGATGGTACTCATGGTGATTACGCCAAAGTCAGGACTTGCCTTGCCCAGCAAGGCCCAGCGGAATCCTTCAATTACTCCCACCATTGGATTCAAGCTATAAACCAGCCGCCACTGGTCAGGTACGAGGCTAACTGGGTACACGACAGGCGAGGCAAACATCCAAAACTGTATCAAAAACGGAATGATGTGTCCGACGTCACGATATTTCACATATAAAGCAGACAAAAAAAGGCTTACTGTCCAGGCCGTCAAGACGGCCAGCAGCAAAAAAAGAGGTAAGGCCAGCACTCCCCAAGTCGGCGTTATGTTGTACCAAATCATTAATGCCATGAGGATTGTGAAGGCTACCAGGAAATCCATTAAAGGCGACAATGCAGCGGCCAGGGGAATAATCATCCGGGGGAAATATACCTTGCTGACCAAGTTAGCGTTGTTTACAAGGCTGGTTCCGCTCCGATTCACCGCTTGCGCGAAATAGTTCCAGGGAAGTAGAGCCGTAAAAGCAAAAATAGGGTACGGCAACCCATCTGAAGGAATACCAGCGAAGTATCCAAAAACCACCGCTAAAATCAGCATTGTCATCAGCGGTTGAAGCATCACCCAGCCAGCCCCAATCACAGTTTGCTTATAGCGGACTTTTACATCTCGCCAGATTAGGAAATAGAGAAGTTCTCTGTATTGCCACAATTCTGTAAGGTTAAGATAAAAGAAGGATTTTCTGGGCTCAATTACCACTTTAGGAGTAATATGTGCACCATGAGAATGTGCTCCATCCTCTAATAAAAGTGATGCTTCAGTTTCCGGCGTCATATTGAAAAGGATCCTAAAACAGGGTGTAGATGAATGGTGCGACGGCGGAACCTTCAGTCATAACTATAAGGGTGCCCAATAAACCTAAGAATAGGATAATTGGCAAAAGCCAAAATTTCTTGCGCTCTTTGAGAAATGCCCAGAGTTCTACCGCAAATTCCTGCATTTTCGCGACCCCTCCCAATTAAAACTGTTGTTGCATATGTGAGCCCGGACGAGACGTTCGGGTCACGCGGTAAGTTATAGCTCCTGCCAAATACCTACGACGCATGGGGTCCTTTCCAAATGTCCGCATCACTAACCCCACCGGCATCACGATCCCATAAAAGCCAATCGCCAGAATGATTCTGGTATTGATCCATCCCAGAATATGCCCGATAAACATCCATACTCTATGAATCAGGCGTAAGCTGGATGGCACAGCCAGAGCAGAAATCAGGAATAATCCTGCAATGACTAAAGCCCATCCGCGAAAATCTTGATCGCGAACAAACATGGGCCACAATCCAATGATGGCAAACACTCCTCCGACGATTAAACCAAAAGACCTTAACTGCCTAGATGAGATGTCATCCTTAATCAAGTTCAAATTCCTTTCGCCAGTCTGAGTCCTCAGTCAGCGGTTTCTGTTCGGATTTTTGCAGCACGCAGTTTTCCAATACGAGCATATCCATCTCAGTACGCAAGAAACATCGATAGGCATCGTCTGGACTGCAAACAATGGGTTCTCCCCGGACATTGAAAGAGGTATTCACAATGACCGCACATCCGGTTTTAGCCTCAAAGGCACTAATCAACTTATAATATCTAGGATTGGTATTTTGGTGAACAGTCTGAATACGTGCTGAATAGTCCACATGGGTCACGGCTGGAATGTCGGAACGAGGGACATTTAGAAGTTCGATTCCCCACAAAGCCCTCTGGGCTTCCGTCATGGTTTTTCGTCGTTTATCGCGAACCGGTGCAACCAAAAGCATGTACGGACTGTCCCTCTCTAAATTGAAGTAGTCGCTTACCTGCTCCCGCAGAACGGAGGGAGCAAAAGGACGAAATGATTCTCGATATTTAATCTTCAAGTTCATGACTGACTGCATTTTAGGGCTGCGCGCATCTCCTATAATGCTACGCCCGCCTAGTGCACGAGGACCAAATTCCATACGCCCTTGAAACCATCCGACAACCTTTTCATTTGCCAATGCTTCTGCTACATGGTCGTATAGGGAATCTTCGCTAAGCCGTACGTACGAAGCCTGTTTTGTCTTAAGGAAACGTTCAATTTCGTCATTAGAATAGGCTGGCCCCAAATATGATCCACGCATGGCATCACCAGCATCATTCACTTGACGAGGTCTGTCTAAGAATCTGTACCAGCCTGCCAGTGCAGCACCCACCGCACCCCCAGCATCTCCAGCAGCTGGTTGAATCCAGATGCCCTTATAGGGTGTTTCTCGAACGATTCTTCCATTACCCACGCAATTCAGGGCCACCCCTCCCGCCATACATAAATTCTCAACACTGGTTTCTCTATGCAAGGTATTCGCCAGGCGCACCATTACTGTTTCAGTGATCTCCTGTAC
>JBOHOS010000344.1:0-4277 GCA_050731295.1 Nitrospiraceae bacterium
GGACTGAGGCCTTGCAGCGTTTCGGACAGCGCGTGAAACACGGCAAACCGCTTCAGCAGTTCCCCTTCTTCTCGTACGTAGCATTCGAACTCGCGCCCTCGGGCGGTGCGCGCCTGCAGCGCGTTGCCATGCAACTCGCAGTGCCGTTCGAGAAAGGTCGTAAAGAGCATTTTCAGGATCTTGCGCTTTGCCGCATAGACCTGCTCGTAGTGGATGGTCTCGTGTTCCCGCAACGTCTCGAGCTGGGAACGGAATTGCTCATGTTCCAGCATTTGCCGGGCCTCGGCGCATTCGGACCACTCGGGAATCCGCTCGAGATCCAAGTAGAGGATATTCAGGAATAAGCGGCTGTCCGGCGAGTACGGACTGATATGGTACGGGCGTGAATTTTCTAATGCATGGAGAGGGTTGAGGCCGATCATTCCGACCCCCAAGTCCTTCGCGGCCCATTGCAACAATTCCGAGAGATCCCCAAAATCCCCCACGCCCCAGTTTCGCGGGGAACGCAGCGCATAGAGTTGCAGGGACAGGCCCCAGAGGCGATCGCTCTCTTCAAATTGCGGCGGCGCATAGCATCGCTCGGGGGTCAGGATCAGCCGAAGCCTCCCATTGATCCGCCGTGGGCCGATGGAGGCGGTCGCCGCCAGCTCGTAATACCCCACCTCAAGGCCGGCCGGAAGCGGCAGGTCAATGCGAATGTAGCGCTGATCCTCCACCAGACCGATTTCCACCGGGGTGAGGCCGGGACCAGCTTCTCCTGTCAACCGGTCTCGACCGTGCTCATCTTGAATCGTCCATTGAATCCGGACGGCGTGATCCTCCCCAGGCTCGGCCGGCATGCGGAAAGGCCACGTTCCCGAGACGCTCTCCACACGGCGGACGAGAACCGGATCGCATGGCGTCCGCCAGACGGCCTGGCAGGATGCCGCCAGCTCCCGAGCGACGCCCTCTGCCGTGCCGGCTTCCACTCCCATGGCGTCAAGGATGGCGCGTTTGGTGTCGCTCGTCGTCACATGGCGCTGGCCGAAAATATCATGATAATCCGAATCGATGCCGAAGCGAGCGGCGAGTTCGTCGAGAAGCTCCTGCTCTGATCGATGCTCCATGCGCTGAGTCTATCTCGGATATCCCTAAATATCTACTGGGCCTAATCGATGAGCGCGGGGCCGGCAGATGGTAAGGCTGAGAACGATTGGAGTACAATCGTCATGAACACGCACATCGATCAACTGCTCACCGTGATCTTCGTCATCGAGGTGTGAGGTGTAAGGAGGTGGCCATGACTCCATCGGTCACACAATTGGCAACCATGCTCTGCTTGGGCGGAATCGTTACCGGATCTGCCATGGGTTGCGTCGCCAGCAGCACCTATGAACAGGCGCAAAAGAGTGCGGAGCAGCGCCTTCAATATGAACAGCGCCTCTCACAAGAATTGGCGATCAGCAACCGGCAGGTCAAACAGCGGATCGAGGAACTGGAATCCACGGTTCGTAATCTCCGTGAACAATTGGCGCGCACGGACAAAGACTGGAAAGATACGAGAGACGAGTTGCTTCGAATGAAGATCGACAAGGAGCAGTCAAAAGGGCGAGACCGCCTCAGCCAACTGGAGAGGCCGGAGGCCGGGAAGGACGATCGGCTGAAGCTCCAAGGCCGGGCTGAGGACGCCATGCGCAGGATGAAGGAACTGTTGCGGCAACTTCAATCGGCCGTCGATCAGTTGTCAGGCAGAGAACCGCTGTAGGCTCCCCGCCGTTCCCCATACGACGATGCTCTCTTTCAAGCGCGCTCCGCTACTGCGTGCCCGCCGAGACCGGCGGAAGATTGATGCCGACCTTTTCCATTCCCATGATGATCGTCAGCGCCGACGGCGCATGCTGGACGATTTCTTTCTGGACCTCCACACGCCGGAGGTCCACAAACTCGGGAGCCGTCAGTCCTAAATGCTCGCGATACGCCCGGTCGGCGATGCCCCGCTGTTTTTCAGCTTTCTCGCGCGATTCTTCGGCCTTTTGAAATTCGACCATGGTGATCTTCCGCTGCTCTTGAATAATGGTCTGAGCGGTCTGCTCGAGCACCCCTTTCGGCGGCAGGATGCTGCCGATCACGATCCGGTTGAGCCGCACCGGGATGCTTTGCTTCTCAAACAGCTTGGTTCTCACCTCCTGCGAGATGGCCTCCTGCAGCTTGGCCCGGGTGTTGGGATCGGTGGTGAGTTGAAATAACTGGTATCGCTGTACCTCCTCCCGCACAAACGTGCGAAATGCTTCTTTGACGTTATTCAAGTACCAGCTCGGGCCAAAGCGGGTAATCAATTCCGGCGATCGCCCCTCGATCACGTTCGCAATCAGGAAGGCATCGAACGAAACCGGCGCGTTCTCCGCTGAAATAATATCGAAATGCTCGGAATGCTGGATCGGCCGGACATCCACATCGATCACGTCGGTGGTCGGCGCGACCGCCACCCGGCCGGTCGTCGCCGGCACCGGCTCCACCCCGCCGTGACCGAAGAAGAATGGTTGCTTGACCAGCACGCCTTCATGCCCGGCATCGATCGCCCGCAAGCAGCCCGATGTCATCACCAGTAGCACGATCGCCCCCAATATTGTGACGGCTCTCCCTGCCCCTGTCATGTGCACCTCCGTGTTCACGCGCCTTCTGATAGGGCGCATTGAAATGATCTCTCCCACAGAACCTACCTGACTTACGGACCGATCTGCGCGGTGGCTCTATCAGCTTATGGGCAACGGAAGCAGGCTGTCAATGCAGGCTGACGGGAGAATTCATTAGGAGGAAGGACTCATCGGACGGAACGCGCGCCGGATCAGAGTGACGCGCGCCGAATCACCTTATCGCGGAGCATTACATGATTCCGGCCTGGCGCTGGAGCCACCGGACGTAGGCGATAATCTGCTCGACATCGCTCGGGGTCACGCCTTCGATTTTCGGCATGTCGCCGAACTTCCAATGATGGGCGCGGACGCCGTTCGCAGCGGCTCGTTGAAAGGCAAAGTCCCCATGGTGATTCGGCTCGTAAATCTTGTGCACGAGCGGCGGTCCTTGGGCCGTTCCCGTGGCCCGCTCCCCATGGCAACGCGCACACTGGGCATTGAACTTCGCTTCGCCTTGCTGAACATCCGGCGGCGTCCTGGGGCTGTCCTGTTTCGCCGGCGCTTCCATGCCCGACGTCAAGATAAGCGCAAGCCCGGACAACGCAAGGCCCAGCATCCATTGCCGGCCACTGATTAAGGGTCCTCTCGGCGCCATCATGTCCTCTTCTCAACATCGCCGGGTTTCTCTTCTTGCCGGCCAAATTGTTCATGCAGCATCTGCTTCACCCGCTTTGCGGTCAGGTAGCGGTAGATCCTGGCTGAGATCGGCGCCAGCACGATCAAGGCGATGATCAGGCCCATGAAGAATTCTTCCGTGGACACCTTCATGACCGGCTAAGCCTCCACATACGCAATCGGATCCTCCATGCCCGCCGATTTGAATCCTTCGCGCCGAATGCGGCAACTGTCGCAGCGCCCGCACGCCGCCTCATCAACGGGATCATAACAGCTATGCGTCAAATGAAAGGGTACGCCCAGGGACGCCCCGAGCCGGATGATCTCCGCTTTCGACAGGCGAAGCAGCGGCGCCTGAATCTCCACTCCGTGGCCCGACACTCCCGCTCGAGTGCCTAACCGGGCGACCTGTTCGAATGCGGCGAGATAGTCAGGGCGGCAATCCGGATACCCCGAATAGTCGACGACATTCGCTCCGATATAGATCTGCGACGCGCCGATGCGCTCGGCGTACGCCAGCGCCAGCGCCAGAAAAATCGTGTTACGCCCCGGCACGTACGTGGTCGGAATGCCGGCCGCTCGCTCGGCACCTGATCGATCTTTCGGAACCTCATGATCGCCCGTCAACGCGGACCCGCCGATCGGCCGCAGATCCACCTCCATGACGAGATGTTCGGCCGCGCCCAACGCCTTGGCGACCTGCGCCGCCCGCTCCACCTCAATCCGATGCCGCTGGCCATACGCGATCGTCAGCACGTAGAGTTCACCCCCATCGCGCTTCGCGACGGCGGCCGCCACCGTGGAATCCAGCCCCCCGCTCGCCAACACCACCGCCTTCACCCTAGACTCCTACGATCCCACCAAGTGCGGAGGACGGCCGGGCTGATTCCTACTGCGCGCGTTCCCCGAGCACTATCTTCGTCTGCGTGGTGCGCGAGCACGGCAATCAGCCCGGCCGTCCTCCTCGATCCCTCAATCCCTTTCTTCTCC
>JBOHOS010000345.1:0-4233 GCA_050731295.1 Nitrospiraceae bacterium
GGCGTACGGTTTGATGAAAGCCTTGAAGGTGCCATACGCGGTCGCCGCGCCGGGAGCGCTGATCGGCGCCAGTAACTTCTTTGAGTTGGCGGTGGCGACCGCGATCGCGCTTTTCGGCCCCGGGTCCGGAGCGGCCTTGGTTACCGTGGTTGGGGTTCTCGTCGAGGTGCCGGTTATGCTCTCGGTCTGCTCCGTCTGTAATCGAACCCGGAACTGGTTTCCGAGGGAGTCAGCGCAATGAAACGGCGTGTCCTGTTTCTTTGCACGGGAAATTCGGCTCGCAGCCAGATGGCCGAAGGCTTGCTGCGCCACATGGCCGGCGACGCGTTCGATGTCGCGAGCGCGGGCACTCAGCCGACCGTTCTAAATCCCCTCGCGATCGAGGCCATGCGGGAGATTGGCATCGACATTTCAGATAATAAATCAAAGCATATTGACGGGTTCATCAATCAACACTTTGACTTTGTAATCACCGTCTGTGATCGGGCGAAGGAAACGTGCCCGGTCTTTCCGTCAGCGGCCTCGACACTGCATTGGAGCTTTGACGATCCGGCGGCAGTCGCAGGAGCTTTTGAGGAACGGAGAGAGATCTTTCGTCGCGTTCGAAAGGAGATCGTAAATCGAGTCCACGTGTTTATAAAGCACGAAGCGCGGACCGATATCCGCGACTCGGAACTGTGACAAACAACGCTTCCCAGTCGTTCGCCTCATCAAACTACCCTGCCCGATTGCACCAGACGATCCAGCTCGAGTGGTATCGCTCCCATTGGGGAGACCGAAGTGTTAACAAACCTGTAACAGACCCGTTACCATCCTGTGACAGCGCTCACATACAACCCTCTCTCGAAAGACAAGCCAGCGACGACGGGAGGAGGCACGATGGTCAAATCGGGATGCGTGATGTCTGCAGCAGGCATGATGGCGATGTCCATTCCCCTGTTCACCGGCTCGCTCTTCGCCGGGGAGGTCGTGCAAAGGCCGCGTCCAAATGTTCCAACACGCACCGCTCAGGCGGCCTCACCGCCACCGCAAGACACCACCTCCTCGTCCCGGAGCGTTGAGCCGTCGATGGAAAGCGCGACGGTGGAGGATCTGCTCCTCGAAAAGGGGTCCATTACGATGGACGACTGGATCCGGATCAAGGCGGAAGAGGAATACAAATTGGCCGAGCGGGAGAAACGCAATGAGGCGCTGGAAGGGTGGAAGAGCAAGATTGAAAACTTGCCCATTTTGACGGAGAAGATCAATATCGGACTCAATGCGCTCCAATGGCAGTATTTTCACACCAACGCGCATCCCGGCGGAGCAGACGGCGGGGAAGGGAAAGGCGCGGATCAGCTCTTCATCCGGCGCTCTGAGATTATCTTTTGGGGAAAAATCAGCGAGAACCTGCCACGGTGGCACGCCCTGTTCGAATTCCAGAGCATCGGAAATCAGAACATTACCCCGAGCACACCAAGCGGGACCTCACCCGGTTCCATCGGCACGTTTTTCCGGGAGTCGTACATCGATTATCGACCGGTTGTCTCATGGGCGCCGTATCTCAATTTCTTCAGGATGGGCGTGTTCCGGATGCCGTGGGGCATTTTTACCGAGACCTCCGGAGGCCTGCGGGATGTCATCAGTTCGCCCTATCTCACCACGGTGGGGTCGGGCGGTCCTTCGCCGCTCGGAACGGCCGGCACGATCGACTTTCTTCAGGAACGCGACTTGTTTATTGACGCGAGAGGACGCTTGTTCAATCGCTTCGAGTATGCGATGGGCATTATGAACGGCAATAATTTCACGGCCAACAATGCCTCCGGAAACAACCTGCTCGGCGACAACAATTCGCAAAAGGATTTCTACGGTCGCTGGCGCTTCTTTTTGACCGATATTTCATGGGTCAGCTTCACGGCCATCGCCGGCGAGAGCAACAATGCCGGCACCAATATCAATGGCCGCGGCAAGGGGAATTATGATCGGTTCGGTGTGGACTTTCGTTACATGTCCAAACTTTTTCCCGGTTTTATGATTCAGGGCGAGGCGTGGCAAGGTCATGATGCGTCCAATGCCACCGCGGTCGGACTCGGCGCGAACGGCGCCTGCTTGAACCGGGCGATTTGCGGTGGATCGGGCGCCCCGGGACAGGTGCGGCGCACCTGGTACGTCCTGGCCAAATACCTCATCAGCGAAGGACCTCTGAGGAATTTGGAGCCCACAGTCATGTATGAACAGTTCGATCCGAGCGCCTCGACTTCCAACGATCTCTATACGCGGGCGATTCTGGGACTGAACTATTACTTCGAAAACTTGCCGCCGAAAATCCAAAGCAAGTTGCAAATCAACTATGAATTCCGGCATCACCAGGGGCTCGGTCCCAATGTGCCCTACGACAGCCGATCCGACGTGTTCGGGCAGAACGCCATTCTGGTACAGTTGCAAGTCCGGTATATGTAATTGCACGCGGCGGCTCGGGGACATCGAAGGGATTGATCGCAGAGACTCTGAGCACGACCGTCGCAGACAAAGGAGCGCCAAATGAACTCCTGCTGGACCGGTTCGGTGATTGCCCTCTGTCTGTCCGTTTCGGCGTGCGGGCCGCCGTCTCTTTTTCAGCCCGAGGTCATGAAAGAAGTCGAGCCGGACTTTGATTTTCAGGCATGGCGATCGGCGTCCAATGCCAATGTCGGGCGCCATGTGAAGCTCGGTGGTCGCATCATACAAGCCGAGCTGACGCAGGAAGGCGTGCTCATCGTTGCGGCCCATTTGCCTATCACCGAACATCCCGTCTACGGGCCGCGTGAGACCGGCAAACGAACCGGTGAATTCGTTTTTCTGTATCCAGGCCAATTGGAAGATCGTGTCCTGACCACGGGGAACCGCCTCATCGTGGTGGGCACGACCCAACGAGCCAGGATCGTCTCTGTCGATGATGCTCCGAAAACCGAGCCGTACCTGATCGCTCGTTGTGTGCATATTTGGAAAACGGAGGGACGCGAGATTGCCGATTTTCCCAATGTGGGGGCCGGATACTATCCGCTTGAAGAGAACACCTATTGCCTGCGGCCGGCGCCGGAAGATCGCAAACCTCTTGAGTCAGACGGTCAAGGACGTCCCGTGCGCTAACGCTTGCTTGACAGGGATGCGGCACCACCCTAGCATGCGAAGCACAGTGAACAGAGGCTGCATTCGACCACTCGACTTGGAGCCAAGCCTAAGCCTTGCATCCCACCCGATATGCAGCTCATCGCTTCCCCGGTAGACGCCTTTTGATTCTGTTGCTGAGCGCGTGTATGCTGCCCGGGCTGCCGGCATGCATCGGGCGGTTCCACGATCGCCTGGTCTACGATCAACGGGGAGTACAGATCGGGATTCAGCCCGATCCGACCATCGACGTATCGCTGCCCGGTGGAATCAACAGCCATCCCGTTCGCCAGACTGCCGACGAAATCCGCAAATTGATCAGCTCGATCCATGTCAGCGGATATAGCGGCACGATCGCCGGCTTGTTCGCCACCCCCCAACCGATTCCCTTACTCACCGATGAAGAGGCGCAATTGGTGTCGCAACCGATCGCCGTCGCACTGAGCCAAGCCGGACCGCGTGAACGCGTGTTCTTTTCAATTCCGAACCTGGACAAGCCCTATCATCGCGAGCGAACCGAGGGGGCACTCTTCGTGAGAGGTCCATTGTTCTATTTGACGCTCTCGGATCATTCCGTTTTTATCAGAACGGACACGGGAGGCGGCGACGATCAACGTGACCCCCGCGATACGAAAGGGATGAAACTGTGGGCGGCGGGACCGACAAAAGCCGCAACCCCGCCGCCGAAGCTGGCCCCGCAGTGGGGACCTTACGAGAAGGTGCACATCGCATTACTTATCACAGACGTTCTGGCGCCGCCGCAGGCATCATCTTCTCCTCCCCGCCGTCCAGACCGGGCGAGGGGTCCTTCCCCGGCCAGTACCCTGAACGGGCCACAGGCCGCTTCTCAGACGATGGGTTTCACCGCGTCTGAGACCGAAGCGGATCTTCGTTTGCAGATTCGGGAACTGACAAGTTCAAACTTAGAGCTCCGCGCACGATTGGAGGAACAAACGAAGGACGTGCAGACACTGAAAGAAGAACTGAGTAAAGTTCAACGAGAGTTGGAGAAAGCCGCTTCAAAACTTCAGCCACGCCGAAAGGCACCGGCCATCAATCCTCCATAGAGAGAGTCGATTGATCGACCATGTTCGATCAGCGGTGGCC
>JBOHOS010000346.1:0-4851 GCA_050731295.1 Nitrospiraceae bacterium
AAGCCGCCGTTGAGAGCGCTGGCGAGATGGATGGCGGGCTTGGTCCGGCGCGAGACAGTTACGCAAATGTCCTGACAGCGGAAGCCCCCTTGACCGAATAGCCCGCTGCGATTACGCTTCCATCTTCCTGAGGGATGCTGACTTTCTTCAATCGTCACTTCCTGTTTCTCGTCCGCCACATCTCCTCCAGCCATTCACGGTACCCCGCTCACGTCTCGCTGTTGAAACGATCGGAAGAGCGCGGGGGGCCATCTCATAGAGCCGCCATGTATGGATGCAGGGAGAATCGCCGGGCAAACAATACCGGCAGATCCTGCCGAACGCCGAGACACGGAGGGGCATCGATCGATGAAATTTCTGGCCGTTCATCCAAGTCCGCTCATGTACACGAAGATCTATTTGCGGTTGGAACCCTTGGGCCTGGAGTTGGTCGCGCAAGCCGTCCGCCAAGCCGGGCACGAGGCGCGCCTGATTGATCTACAGGTGGACACTCATAAAGACTACCTCCGCTTGCTCGACGAGTGGCGGCCGGACGTGATCGGCTTCTCGTGCAATTACTTGGCGAACGTGCCGGAAATCATCGATCTGGCGAAGCTGACCAAACTGCGCCTGCCCGCGAGCTTCGTCTTCGTGGGGGGACACAGCGCCTCCTTCATCGCCACGGAATTTCTACGGCATGGTCATGGGGCGATCGACTGTATTTTAAAAGGAGAAGGCGAAGCGGCGGTGTTGAAGCTGTTGCCGGCGATTGAACACGACCGGAAGGCCCTGAGAACAGTCCCGGGGGCCGTCACCGTAGAGGGCGATGGGCCGCCCCCGTGTTTTGTCGAAAGTCTGGATACCGTGCGGCCGGCTCGCGACCTCTTGCGCCGGCGGCGCAAATACTTCATCGGCGTCTTGGACCCCTGCGCGTCGATCGAGTTCACGCGCGGGTGCCCCTGGGATTGCTCGTTCTGCAGCGCGTGGACGTTTTACGGCCGGAGTTACCGGGCGGTCAGCACCGACCGGATCGTCGAGGACCTGCAGCGGATTCAGGAGCCGGGCGTCTTCATCGTCGACGATGTGGCGTTCATCCAAGCCAAACACGGATTCGAGATCGGGGAGGCCATCGCGACGAAAGGGATCAAGAAGCAATATTATTTGGAAACGCGGGGAGATGTGCTGCTGCGCAATCAGGACGTCTTTCGCTTTTGGAAGACGCTGGGCATGCGGTACATCTTCCTGGGGGTGGAAGCGATCGACGACGAAGGCCTCAAGATGCATCGCAAGCGCATTTCGCTCGGAAAGAATTTCGAAGCCCTGGAAGTGGCGCGGTCCTTGGGAGTAACGGTGGCCATCAACCTGATTGCCGATCCGAGCTGGGACCGCCAGCGCTTCGAGGTCATTCGCCAATGGTGCCTTGAAATCCCTGAAATCGTCAACATCAGCGTCAATACTCCCTATCCCGGAACGGAGAGCTGGCTGACTGAATCACGTCGCCTGCAAACGCGTGACTACCGGCTGTTCGACATTCAGCATGCGGTGTTGCCCACAACGCTGCCGCTGCCGGAATTTTACGAGGAATTGGTCAAGACTCAGCAGATCCTCAACAAGAAACATCTGGGGTGGACGGCGCTGAAATCGACGGCCAAGCTGGCAGCGGGCCATTTGCTGCGCGGGCAAACGAATTTTGTGAAGATGCTCTGGAAGTTCAACAGCGTGTACAACCCGAATTTGCAGCTCGCAGACCACCGGCTGCCGGCGGCGTATGAGATGGACCTGCCGCCGGCGCCCCACGCGGCGGTGAAGTCGAATCTGCTCTATATCCACGCCGCGCCCGGCCGCCGGGGTCGAGCGCTCGATGATGCCACCGAGCAATTCGTCGAGGCGACACGCACGGGAGCGGGACTGTAAAGGCTTCTCCAGCGCACGCGTCATGCAAAAGTTAGAAGCGCCGGAGTCGACGCTAGAGATTCTTGCGCAGTCGGACTACCCGTCCTTTTATCCGCTTCCGCAACGTCAAGGGGAGATCGTTGTAGTCCCGACTCAGAGGATGGAGCACATATTGATTCCCGATCCTTTTGAGCTGTCTTAACAGCGCGTCTTCGGAGCGGCCGTCGTGGTTGCCGACCACGACATAGTGCCCCGGTTCGCATGAGAGGTCTGGATTCACGAAGATGATCTCCTTTTCAGTGAAAAGCGGTTCCATCGAGTTGTCTTTCACAGACAAGGCGAATGTGCGTGGGCCGGGAACGTCCGTCTCCAGCATCGTGCCGACACGGACCTCGCGCGGCAAAGATTTGCTTGAAAGTGCCTGATCAATCTGATTCCAATGTAACAGAGGGACCTTCCGATACCGGCCGGCCTTGACGGGACGGACCCGAGCCTGCCCGAGCGCGGTTCCAGAACGCCCCGGCATCCCGACTCGAAGAAAATCGGTCTCCATGCGGAAATACGCCGCAAATTTTTCCCAGGTCGCAAGGTCATCGGGATACTCACCGTCAAGAATATCCGCAATCGTTTGCCTGGAAACTCCAACCGTCGATGCCAGCTCCTTCTCCGTCAGACCCTCACCCAGCTCCCTATGAATTAGACTTTTCAAGTCCATGGCTGCCTCATCCAAATCGTGACATCAATGCCCTCGACCACAACGTGGTCCGTCAACGTTCCCTGCCGAAGTCCCCACACATCCTTGCAATAGCATGGCCCTTCGACAAGGGCTCTGTCCATAGATAGCCACAGACTGGGAAGAGTCACCTGATCAGGGCCGATCAATTTCGCGCGCACGCTCGTGTGAAATGACGTGAGGGGGGAAGAAAATTGACTGCGCGTGTTGTGGTCGCTCCATCGCTCTTTACTCTTGATGATCACTTCGGGCACAGATGTCGAATGATGAGCGATTAGGCACAAGTTATGCGGCCTTGGTGATTGAACCTGAAGGTGACGGACGGAAGAGCGCTCCTGGAAAACAATAAGGATGAAGCCGTCACCATCCTCAAATCGTCTCTGATATCGCTTCATCGAAAGGGAGAAAGGAGAGGACCCTGGTCGCCGGCATGGAGTGGACGGAGACGGGATTGTCGAGTGTGCAGCATGCGGTCGAGCTCTACGACCCCTAAGGAGTTCAGGCTGGTGCACGCCTTCCTAAGCGTACACTTCGGGCGCGCCGGAAGCGCCAAACTGACACGCGCACCGCCGAAACCGCACGTCACAGACCTCTTTCATCGAGCGATATCTTTGTTTTCAGCCTCGGTGGGCTCGGTGCCGGCGGACGATCGGTATCTCGGACGCCAGTGATGAGAATCTCTCGCAGCAGGAGATCAATATCCTGGCTCAACAGATTGACATGGGTTTTCAGCACCTGCATCATCCGCGATCTCGTCCGTAAGTCTTCAACGGTGTACGTTCCGCCGTCTCCGAAAAAGAGTTCCTTGCGCTTCAGCTCAACCTTGGAACCGGGTTCGCCAAGCCAACCCTCTTCTTTCCACTCGGTGATTAACTTATCCCGTCTGGATTTTCGCGATGGGTCATCGGCCAGAGGCCAATTCAAATACCGCCACACGGATGATGGGAAGATGGTCGGCTCGCTGGGACGTTCCCAGACCTCACGCAAAGGATTTCTGGAATGCTCCAATTGAGTCTCTTTTTGTCTGCCGAACGTTGCCGTCATTCCGGCGCTCGTCGACACCGACCCTCCGGCAATGGAGGCGATCGCCTCTGCGGTGATCGCTTCGAACAGACCAAACAGGCCGGAGACAACCCCCACCGCCGCATCCCCAAGGATCGCCAGAAGGATGAGATTCCGATGGCGATGCGCTTCTTCCGCCTCCAGCACATCTGCTCGGCGATCGGTTCGCGCCACCTCGCAGTCAATTTCACCGGCCACATTGGCGGTATCGAGTGACGCCAATAGGAGTCGATCTGTGAGCTGCTGACGGACGCGTAACTGATGGAGGTCCTTGCGTATGTCTGCTTCCTGAACGGTCGCATCGATAGCTTCCTTATAACTCTGAACCTGATGAACCAGGTGCTGGATGCTCAGTATTGTGGCGACCCTTAGAGCAGGAGGGGACAACGAGTCTTGGTGGAATGAACCGCCGCCTCCGTCAATGAGATAAGACTCCGCCTGCCAGGTGCGATCGCTGTTCGGCTCATGAACGATAGGGACCGCGTGACGAGAGCTCGCAGGCGGAATACACGGCTCTTCAAAGCTAGAGACGGAGGCACCGCGCGGGGGTGCACTCGCGCATCCACCACCGAGCGTGAGCACGATGAAGATCGTGATGGATCGAACTATGACAGCACCATTCGCCTTCCGACCGCCATGGCCACCCAGTTGGCGAAATCACAAGCGGCACGCTGGAATACCTGAAAATCCAATGGGCTAAGCCAATAAGATCCTTACTATCAAATCGAAAGTCGAATGAAACTGACACCTGGCAGGGATTGCAGCGTGAGAGAGCACACTTACCTGGACCTGGAAACACAAGGGAGGTCGCTAAGATACTTGTACGAGAGATCTCCTCACCTTAGATCTCTTAATCAGATCTCTTAATCTTCTGTTGTCTACCTCGACTCAGGAACCTGGTTTAGGAGATCAAGGAGACCGAGAATTCTGGCTGTGCGCCGAGCTTCAGGTGACACGAATTCTTCAGAAGCGGATTCCGCCCCTACATTGAGTTGAGCGTCGTGCGACCGGCGATCGATCTCCTCAACTTGGTTCTCATCAAATCGGCTTGCCCCAGAAACTATCCCTGAATCGCCCGTAGGCTCGCCCGAAAGAGGAGCCTCCGAAGAGGCAATAGCCGGAGTTGAAAGCCCCTTCCCCTGTACCTGGTCAAACGCACCCGCATCGTTGGGATATGGGTAAAG
>JBOHOS010000347.1:0-7489 GCA_050731295.1 Nitrospiraceae bacterium
CCTCAGCCTCAAGCCGCACCGGCGGCTCCTCCGTCAGGTCAAACGTCCCCCAGTGGATCGGGACGAAGCGATGGCCTTGGACATCGGCAAAGATTTGGAGGGCTTCTTCAGGCGTCGTGTGGGTCATGCTCATGATGGTGGGTGGCAGATACGCGCCGATCGGAATCGCGGCAAGATCGAACGGTCCGAGTCGGCGACCGATTTCCTTGAAGATGTCATAGTAGCCGGTGTCGCCGACGAAGAAGAACCGCTTCTCTCGGCCGACCACGCTCCACCCGCCCCACAAACGGCGGTTGCGATCCCAGAGCGTCCGCCCGGAGAAATGTTGTGCCGGCACAAGCGTCAGCGAGAGCCCTTGGAGGCTTCGGCTCTCCCACCAGTCCAGCTCGTCCACTTGCGGAATGCCGAGTTCCAAAAACCAGGCCTTAAGTCCCAATGGAACCAGAAAGACAGGCCGATGGCGATCGGCCAGCCGTTTGATCGTGGCTACATCAAGATGATCATAGTGGTCATGGGAGATCAGCACGAGATGGATCGGCGGAAGTTGCTCGAACGGCATTCCAGGCGGCGTCACTCGTTTTGGCCCGCCGAAGGAAACCGGACTAGCCCGGTCGGACCACTGCGGATCGGTCAGGAGATTGGCGCCATCGAGCTGAATCAGCAGCGTGGAATGACCAATCCAGGTGGCCGTCGCTTCGGAGCGATTGGTCTTCAATGAGCTTGCGTCGGTGTCAGCCATGGGCAATTGGACCGAACGGGGATCAACGGTCGTCGTCCAGACCCGAGCCACGATGAACTTGATCCGATCCCAAAACCGAGGGGGCATAAACGCCGGATTTGTGTTCCGGAAACCATCTTCCAGTCTGTGAGGTGGCCCTCCGGGCGGCGGCATGCCCCCTGGTCCGCAGCTCAGAGTAAGACCGGTGAGCAGCGCCAGGGTGATGACGAAACGTGATCTCAGGTTCGAAAGAAAGCAGATCATAAGACCATCCAAGCGCCGCCGCGAGCGCAATCGACACAGAAGGTTCACGGTGCGATGAGAAGCCATTCGGCCATCAGGACAGACCGCACGCCTAGGCCATTTGCCTTGGCCTCCTGCTGATCGTGCTCATTGCGCCGATCGTAGGATTTCACGTGGTCGATCGGGTTGTCTACAGCTTTGAGAGACACAACAACTTCCGGCCGCGCTCTATTGCTTCGTCTTTTTGTTATCGCGGCTCGGGGCTCGGGAATATGGAGCGTGGACGCGGCGCGGAGCGAGGCGTAGAGTCTCCTGAAGGGGTGATGGGCTACGTAACCCTGTTGGGCGTGAGGAGGGCCGGGAAATGGCGACTGATCGAGTGAAAACCGGCGGGAAGATACCGCCTCGTCCAATGAAGGTGTTAGTCGTTGACGTGGGCGGGACCAATGTAAAAATTCTGGCTAGCGGCAAACGCGAGCCGCGCAAGGTTCATTCCGGTCCGGCCATGACCGCACCCGGCATGGTGGGAGCGGTCCAACGGCTCGCCGCCGATTGGTCGTATGATGTCATCTCACTGGGATATCCAGGAGCAGTATTGTGCGGCCGGCCGGCTGCTGAACCCAAGAACCTGAGCAATGGATGGGTGGGATTCGATTTCGAGAAAGCCTTGGGATGTCCGGTCAAGGTCATCAATGACGCCGCCATGCAGGCCATCGGCAGCTACGAAGGCGGCCGCATGTTGTTCTTGGGACTTGGCACCGGTCTGGGGTCCGCGCTGATCACCGACGGCGTTCTGGTGCCGATGGAACTGGCGCACCTGCTGTTCAGGAAAGGCCGCACGTACGAAGATTGCGTCGGCTTGCGCGGGCTCAAACGGTACGGCAAAAAGAAATGGCGCCGGTACGTTGCCGATGTGGTGGCGGCGCTCCGGGATGCGCTTCAGGCCGACTATGTGGTGCTCGGCGGGGGCAACGCCACTAAATTAAAGCAACTGCCGGAACGCGTTCGCCTCGGCGACAACAAACACGCGTTCATCGGCGGCTTTCGCTTATGGGAGGAGGCTTGGAAGGACGAGCGGCCAGCCTGTCTTGTGCGGAGCAATCATGCGGAACTGTAAACCTGCTTTAAGCGCCCCTCATTTGAGGGGCGAGGCCGATTGAGGACGAACGAAAGGTCTTTGAAAATGAACCTTCCGGGAGCTTTGAGTATCGGTGGATTGGCGCTCGCACTTTTCTGCACCGTGACGGCGGTCCTCGCTGGACTTGGCAGCCGGTGGGAGTGGTGGCATTTCCGGACGGGCTTTCAGATTCTGACCTGGGCAGCCTACGGAGGCTTGACAGCGAGCGTCGTCTCACTCGCCGGATTCGTCATCGCGCTGATCTCGAACCTGCGGCGTCGTCTGCTCCCAGCGCTCATCGGCCTTGCACTCGGACTGATCGTCGCAGGACTTCCGTGGCAGCTCAAACAAACTGCGCAGCGCGTGCCGCCCATCCATGACATTACCACAGACACCGAAAACCCACCGGCGTTCGTCGCCGTCTTGCCGCTCCGCAAGGAGGCCTCCAATTCTGCTGACTATGGCGGTCCCGAGATCGCTGCGCAACAGCGTGCTGCCTACGCTGATGTCAGACCACTCATCCTGAATGTATCTCCCGAGGAGGCCTTCAACAAAGCACTCGAGGCGGCGCGCGCCTTGGGATGGGACATCGTGGATACGAACCCGGCGCAAGGACGCATCGAAGCGACCGATACGACCTTCTGGTTCGGCTTCAAGGACGATATCGTGGTTCGGGTCGAGCCTGCTGATCAAGGCAGCCGCATCGATGCGCGCTCTGTCTCGCGGGTGGGCAAGAGCGACATCGGGACGAATGCCAAACGGATTCGTGCGTACATCGAGAGGATGACACGCACAAGCGCTTCGGCCCCATAGATCGAGGATAGGCGCATTTGGAATGAAGTGAATTGGGTCTGTGAGAATCGGCAGCAGCCGGATGACAGCGAGAACTGCCTTGGTCTGCAAAGAACCAGTTTTTATTAGGTGACGCTCAACTCACCCTCCACTGACAACACGTCGTACCGGGTCGTGTCGCCTTCTCGCCAAAACCGAAGGTCGATCACCGCCTTGCCGACTCTGAGCTGACGAATGGTGATGTCCGGCAACCATGTCGGCAGGACGGGATTGACGATGAGCTGCTTTTTCTGAGCATTCGCATCGAGCCCCAGTATCGCTCGTAGCAGATGAAAGACGCTGCCGGCGGCCCATGCCTGTGGGACGTTCGCGCCCAGATATTGGACCGGGAAGGTCCCATCAGCCCGCTTGACACCCGCATAGAGTTCGGGCAATCGATGGAAGCTAAAATAACTGCCGGCCTCGCTGATATCGCGCGCAATCATGCCCGCTTCCTTCGCAAACCCGTATCGCTTAAACCCCATCGCAATAATGCCATTGTCGTGCGGCCACACCGAACCATTTTGATAGGAAAACGGATTGTACGCGGGATGTGTCTCGGATAACGTTCGAATACCCCACCCGCTCCACATGTCCGGCTGCATCAGTCGTCGAACGACCCTTTCCGCCCGATCGTGACGGACGATCCCGCTCCAGAGTAAGTGGCCGGCATTTGAGGCAATGGTCTTCACCGGCTGCTTGTCTCCATCAAGCGCATAGGCATAGTATCCCACGTCGTCACACCAGAAGCGCTCTTCAAACCGCGCTTGCAGGGCCGCTGCTTCCCGGCGTAATTGATCAGCCCATGCGGAATCACCGAAGTATTCAGCCGCCTCCGCGAGCCGTTGCTTCGCGTCAAAGACGTATCCTTGCAGCTCGCACAGTGCTTTCGGTCCTTTCACCGGTGAGCCGTCAGGGTATACCACTGCGTCCCCCGCGTCCTTCCATGCCATGTTTTCATAGCCCTGCGGCGAGCGTGTCTGATACTCTTGAAAGCCATCCCCGTCGCGGTCGCCATACCGGTCTATCCACTGCGCGCATCTCTTCACCACCCCCATGAGATGCGGGAAGAGGATATCGTCGCCTAGCCATTTCCAGGCTTCGTGCACTGTAATGATGTAGAGGATCGTCGCGTCCGCCGTGCCGTAATACGGCACATGCGGGATACGACGGAAATGGGCCAGCTCACCCGACCGCAGTTCATGCGGCATCTTCCCCGGCTCGGCATCCCGGTGATCATCGACCTCGGTCGCCTGCAGTTCCGCCAAGCGTTGCAGTGTCCCGCGGGCGAATCCGGGATACACCACCATGTTTTGCAGACTCACAATCAGACTGTCTCGACCAAAAATACTCACGAACCACGGCACGCCGGCCGCCGGAACGAACGTCTCGGAATCAGCCTCGCCGTATGGCAAGCGCAAGGCCGCCATGTCCTCAACTGATTGCCGGTACAATCGATACCACTCTTCATTCGACGTGGTCATTTGAGTGGTCGCTTCTTTCCATTGCAACAGGCTCTGCTCTGTTTCTGAGGTGTCAAACGCCGTGGCGCAGTGGTGTAAAGTTCGCGACAGCGCTTCGCCTTCCACAAGGTCATAGTGGCAGCAGCAGTGCCACGTACTATGGGGCGCCAGGTCGATGGTGAAGTTGACACGGCCATTGCCATACGCGGCCGCGGAAGTGGAACGTGCAATGTGCATGATCAAGGAGCGGCGAAAGTCCCGATGCTTATAATGGCTGACCAACTGTTGTGCCGTGCTGTTCCAGCGCGTTTCGATATCCCCGCGTCGCGTCACATTCTTCGCCTTGACCTCGAAGATATCGGCAAAATCAGACCGGATGAGCATCTCGAGGGTAAAGCGCAGGGGGCGGGGACTATAGTTTCGAATATCGAGATCCTCGTGAAAGGCTTCCGAGACAGCGCGGGTGACCACAAGTCCTATGAGGCCGGGCGCAATGATTCCCTCATCCGTGCTGACCGCGGGATTCACGAGGTATGCTCGGGAGGCGTAGTACGCACTCCCGCCGGAATTCAACAGTGTCCAGGGTTTGCCATCGATATAGAGCTGATAGCGGCTCACATAGCGAGTATCTCGGCAATAGAGTCCTTGATCCGACGCGTCGGTGATGGATCCATCGAATTCGGAGATGAGAAATGTGTGGCCATGATTGATCGTGATGACGGGTGGCCCAACCGTAACTTCGACAGCCATTTAGGGCGTTTTCCATGTGATGTGCGTCATGACATACACGTATGGGCACGATGATGGCACGATGGGCTTCAGTTTGACATGGCAGACGGCAAAAGCGCCAGTTCTTCCTTGGTGGGGTTACTGATTCGGCGGCCGGAATAATGCATTCAAAACTGCAACCCTGCGCCTGTTGTTAATCTAACGCATGATCGGCGCCGATGAATGCACACCCGCTGATCTCTACATTGGTAGGCGGATTTGTCGCCGCCTTTATCTTTGGGGCGATCGCGAACCGCTTACGCGTGGCGCCCATCGTGGGTTATTTGCTCGGTGGAACCGTGGTCGGACCCTTCACGCCCGGCTTTGTCGCCGATCTGTCGCTGGCGCCTGAGCTGGCCGAGATCGGCGTGGTTCTTCTGATGTTCGGGGTCGGGCTGCACTTCTCGATCAGTGACCTGTTGGCCGTCCGCAGGATCGCCATCCCTGGAGCCATCGTTCAGATCACTATTGCCACAGCGCTCGGGTGGGGGCTTGCCTACGGGCTCGGATGGTCATTTGGCACCGGCCTGATGTTTGGCCTTACGCTTTCCACGGCCAGTACGGTCGTCCTGCTACGCGCGCTCGAAGACCGGCGTCTGATCGACACGCAGGAGGGCCGGATTGCGGTGGGTTGGCTGATCGTCGAAGACATCGCCATGGTCGTGGCGCTCGTCGTGGTGCCGGCATTGTCGGACGCTCTCAGCGGCCCGGTCGGCGAATCAAATGCCCGACTCGGGACACTACTTGCGACGGTCGTGGTCACGCTCGGCAAGGTCGGGGTGTTCATCGCACTGATGCTGGTCGTCGGCAGACGCCTGATCCCGTGGGCGCTCGACCGGGTCTCAAAGACGGGTTCGCGCGAACTGTTTACACTCGCCGTTCTGGCCATCGCGCTCGGTGTGGCCTTTGGGTCGGCTGCGCTGTTCGACGTCTCCTTTGCGCTTGGAGCCTTCTTTGCCGGGTTGATCCTCCACGAGTCGGAGCTCAGCCACAAGGCGGCCACCGAGACGCTTCCACTGCGAGATGCCTTTGCCGTGCTGTTCTTCGTCGCCGTCGGAATGCTGTTCGACCCGAGCATTCTGATACGCCAGCCTTGGGCGGTCGCTGGGACGCTGCTGATTATCGTCGTCGGCAAATCGTTCGCCGCGTGGCTGATCGTGTTGATGTTTGGGCACCCATGGAGAACGGCGCTCACCATTTCGGTCAGCCTGGCACAGATCGGGGAGTTTGCGTTCATGCTGGCGGAACTCGGTGTCGGGCTGGGCTTGCTGCCATCCGAAGGACGGGACTTGATTTTGGCTAGCGCGATCCTGTCGATTGTAATCAACCCACTCTTGTTCGTTGCGCTCGATTGGCTCCAGCCACGAACGAACCGGGCAGAACGTATGCCGCAGCCGGCCGTGTCGGCAAAAGACCATGTCATTCTCGTCGGCCATGGGCGTGTCGGCGCCATCGTAGGCAGTGCGCTGCGGGATGCGAACCAACCTATCGTCGTCATCGAAGACAACGCCGATATAGTCGGCCGACTGCGTGCGGAAGGCGTGAGCGCAATTCTCGGCAACGCGGGGGCAACTGGAGTTCTGGAGTCAGCTAAGGTAGCCGACGCTCGCCTTCTCGTTAGTGCGATTCCCAACGTCTTCGAGGCCGGGGAAATCATAGCGCGCGCTCGATCCGCAAATTCATCGATCGAAATTGTGGCGCGCGCGCATTCCGATGCCGAAGTGGAGCATCTGAAGCGTCACGGCGCCGGAATGGTGATTATGGGTGAACGGGAGATTGCGCGTCGAATGATCGAATACGCCGTCGAGCCAAGATGAACGGATGCGAGTCCGTGCGTTGGCCGTACGGCTCGGGCAGAACCAAGAGGTGGGTTCAAACGCCAGGCCTTTGTGCAGCACTACGACAGTGAGTCCCTGGACGCCTCGAACCTCATCATGCCGCCTGATCAGCGCTACGTTCAATCTCGACCGCGCGCTAGAGCAGAAGAAGTGACCGCCCGCGTCCATCGTGTGGCACTCGCCAGTATCAAGCGCCCGAAGGTCTGCCCTCGATTCGTCACCTGACGACCTATCGTCATCGTCACTTCGTCACATCTTTCTTCATCCACCTCAATTTTCCTGATATCGAAGGCGCATCCTTCGCTGCATCAATGGCTTGCAACAACCTTCTCCAGCCTTCACGTTCTGGAATGCTCCTTGCCATTCCTCTTTCGCAGAGTCGCAACTGACTGCTCGATGGCCAAACAACTGCAGTGGAAGTCAATCCACTCAGCACAGGGGAAGGAGGACAAGATGAACGCTCTATTCAAAACAGACGATTCGTGGACCGGTTTCATCCTCAGGGTCACGT
>JBOHOS010000348.1:0-3588 GCA_050731295.1 Nitrospiraceae bacterium
CTTCTGATCGGGCGTGGCCGGCGCGTCGATGCGGATATAGTAGGGCGTTCCGAACCGCGCGGCGAGTTCATGGTAGTGCTCGCCAGGATCTTTTCCCGTGCGCGCCGTGATCTCCGCCGCCAGCAAACCGAGGATGAGCCCATCCTTGTCGGTCGTCCACACGGTTCCATCCCGGCGCAGAAAACTGGCTCCGGCGCTTTCCTCGCCGCCGAAACAGCACGAGCCGTCGAGCAAGCCCGGCGCAAACCATTTGAAGCCCACCGGAACTTCGAATAATGTCCGCCCGAGATGGCGCACGACCCGGTCGATCAGGCCGCTGCTGACGAGCGTCTTGCCCACCGACGCGGTCACCGGCCATTGGGGTCTGTGGCCAAGCAAGTACCGGATGGCGACCGCGAGGTAGTGATTGGGATTCAGCAATCCTACGGAAGGGGTGACGATGCCGTGCCGGTCCGAATCGGGATCGTTGCCAAAGGCAATGTTGAACCGATCTTTGAGCTTGACCAAGCCGGTCATGGCATATGGGCTGGAGCAATCCATCCGAATCTTGCCGTCGTGATCCAGCGTCATGAAACGGAACGTCGGATCAAGCGCGGGATTAACCACCGTCAGATTCAATCCGTAGTGCTCCCGGACGACGTCCCAATAGCCATTGGCTGCACCGCCCAACGGGTCGATCCCGACCGTGAGGCGGGCAGAGCGAATCACCTCCATGTCAATGACCGCCGTCAAATCCTGGACGTAGGGCCGCACGAAATCTACCTGGCGGGTCGTGCCGGAGGCAAGGGCCGACGCGAAGGACGTTCGCCTGACGTCTTTATTCTCCTCGCGGAGCAGGGTGTTCGCGCGCTCTTGAATCCATCCCGTCACGTCGGTGTCGGCTGGGCCCCCGTTCGGCGGGTTGTATTTAAAGCCGCCGTCGGCGGGTGGATTGTGCGAGGGGGTGATCACGATGCCATCCGCCATCCGAGTGTTGCGTCCGCGGTTGTGCGCGAGGATGGCATGCGAGATCACCGGTGTCGGCGTCATTCCGTCATCGCGCTGGATGACCGTTTCGATACCGTGCGCGGCGAGGACTTCCAGCGCCGTGCGCTGCGCCGGCGCCGAGAGCGCATGCGGGTCTTTCCCCATGAAGAGCGGCCCATCGATGCCTCGGGTGCGCCGATACTCGCAGATGGCCTGCGTGATCGCTAGAATGTGGGCCTCGGTAAAAGCGCCGTTCAACGCCGTGCCGCGGTGTCCGCTGGTGCCGAAGCTGACCAGCTGATTGAGGTCGTTCAGGTCCGGTCGGCGCTCGTAGTAGGCGCGTTCAAGTCGGCCGACATCGATCAGCGATTCGACAGGGGCGGGCTGTCCGGCGAGCGGATGGTGTGTCATCAGTCTTCTCCTGGTCAAGTGGTCGTCTACGGCGGGGCTCGTGAAGGCCGGGCATCCTCGCAACGGTATTGGCTGCGATCCATGGTCGTTCACGCCGGCAGGCGCCGTTTCAGCGCGTCGTCCCCGGCTGCGCGGCGGCGTGAAGCATGCGCAGGTCGTGGGTCAGCAGATCGCCGATGCGCTCGATCCGCACGTCCGGCTCCGGGTAACGTGCCAATGTCTCCGGATCACGCGCATAATGACCCTGGTAGGGAAACACGGTTGTCACTCTCGCCCCCCACACCGCTTTGATTGCAGCCAGGATGCGCACCTTGTCATCAATCAGCACATAATGGTCGGCGGGATAACGCTGCTCGACGTCGTCCAGCTCGTGCTCCTTATGGACATAGATCAATACGTTGCCGTCCACCGCGTCGAAGAGCCCCGAGCGCTCGATTTTCCGAGGCTGGAAGACCACGTCACCATCGGACAGGATCACCGCTTTCCCCCCCTGCCTGCAGCGCTCGAGGACATCGAGCGAGCCCGGGAACAATCGGTTCGCAAACGGGTAGTTCACGAGAAAACGCGAAACCGTCAAGAGATGCGGGTCGCGCGGGTACTCGATCCGGTACCGCTGCAGAGCCCCGAGGTAGTCGGCATACCCGAGCGCGGTCCTCAACTCTTCGAACAGCGTCCAGTACCGCTGCTGCCGCGCGTGACCGACTTCGCGCTCCAGATGTCGCCTGAGGTCGGCGGTCACACGATCATTGTCGAGCAAGGTATTGTCCACATCGAAGAGAAAGACGATGCCCTGATTTCCGGCCATGCGATCGGCTCCTCCGGGTTTCCTTCGAGATTGTTTACCCCTTGCCGAGCCAGGTCCAGTTGCGGACCTCCGGCATATCCTCGCCGTGTTCGATGATGTATTGCTTATGTTCGAGCCGTTTGTCGCGCATCGCCTGCTTCGCATAGGCCGCCTTGGCGCCGAGTTGCGGCAAGCGGTCGATCACGTCCCCGACGAGATGGAAGCGGTCGAGGTCGTTCAGCACCACCATGTCGAACGGCGTCGTGGTGGTGCCTTCCTCCTTGTAACCCCGCACATGCAAGTTCCGGTGATTGGTGCGGCGATAGGTCAACCGATGGATCAGCCAGGGATAGCCGTGGAAGGCGAAAATGACGGGTTTGTCCACCGTGAACAGGACGTCGAACTCCCGGTCGCTCAGCCCGTGAGGGTGTTCGGTATTCGACTGCAGCGTCATCAGGTCCACCACATTGACGACGCGGACCTTCAGCTCGGGCATGTAATGACGAAGCAGGTCTGCGGCTGCCAGCGTTTCCAAGGTGGGGACATCGCCTGCGCAGGCCAGGACCACGTCGGGCTCGCTTCCTCTGTCGGTGCTGGCCCATTCCCAGATGCCGATGCCCGCCGCGCAGTGCTTGATGGCCGCGTCCATGTCGAGCCACTGCAAGGCCCGCTGCTTTCCGGCGACCACGACGTTGACGTAGTTGCGGCTGCGCAGACAGTGGTCCGTGACGGACAGCAGCGTGTTGGCGTCCGGAGGCAGGTAGATACGCACGATTTCAGCCTTCTTGTTGACGACGTGGTCGATGAAGCCCGGGTCCTGGTGGCTGAAGCCATTGTGGTCCTGCCGCCACACGTGCGAGGTGAGCAAGTAGTTCAGCGAGGCGACGGACCGCCGCCAGGGAATGTCACGCGTGGTTTTCAGCCACTTGGCGTGCTGGTTGAACATGGAATCCACGATGTGGATGAACGCCTCATAGCAGGAGAAAAATCCATGGCGGCCGGTGAGCAGATACCCTTCGAGCCAGCCTTGGCACAGGTGCTCGCTCAGGACTTCCATCACGCGGCCATCGGGGGAGACATGCTCATCGGTCTTGAGGATCTCCTCGGTGGAGCAGCGTTGGTCCACGTCGAACACGGCGGTCCAGCGGTTGGACGCGATCTCATCGGGGCTGAAGATGCGAAAGGTGTGCGGGTTGAGCTTGAGCACGTCCCGGATGAACTGGCCCTGCACCCGCGTCGCTTCGGCTTCGATGGCGCCGGGCTGCGGAACCTTGACGGCATAGGCCCGGAAGTCGGGCATTCGCAGATCGCGCAAAAGCAGGCCGCCGTTGGCGTGCGGATTGGCGCCCATCCGGCGGTCGCCTGCCGGGGACAACTCAGCGAGTTCGGGAATCAGCTTGCCTGCCTTGTCGAAGAGTGTCTCGGGC
>JBOHOS010000349.1:0-4642 GCA_050731295.1 Nitrospiraceae bacterium
CTGCAAAACTGCGTCGAACGGTTGGTCGTCATGGCCAATCCCTCTCAGGACCTCCTCACCTTGGACACGATTCCGGCATCGCTGCGGGGATATTTCGCCGATATGAAACAGGTGACAGGCGCCGAGCAGATCGGGCGAATCGGCCGGGCACGGATGGCGCGCGACGAGGCGCTACCACTCAGCGCCAGTTTGCAGGACATTGAACGCGATCGACTGGTGGACGCGCTCAGGCGGGCCGGATGGGTTCAGGCGCGAACGGCGCGCGCGCTCGGGATGACACCGAGGCAGGTGGCGTACAAGATGAAGAAATATGGGATCAGCGAGAGAGAAGAAAATTAAGAAGACGGGGAGGCCGGCCGGTCCTCCGTGCTCCCGGAGCGCGCATCTCCTATGTCCAGCTTTGCTGGATAGTCGCCCTCTTTATTAGCTCGCTCGTTCGGGAAGGGGCGCGTCTTGGCGCGCTTGGGGCGGGTGGGTGAAACAATGCGCAGTAGAGGACCGACCGGCCTCCCCCGTCCGCTGATTTTACTGTATAAGCCACTTGTTTTTAAAGATGGAAGGGAAGAGTGAGAAAGAAGAAAGAGGGACAAAAAGAAGGAGGGAGCCATGGGACAGATCCGGTCTTCTGAAGAATTGTGTGAACAGGCAGCGGAGCGGGCGGTGTTGACGGCGGTGTTGCGGGCCGCCGGGCCGACGCGGCGGCAGTTGTTGGCCGGTATGGGGGCGGCCGCATTGACCGCGCTGATCTCGGAAGTTTTTCCCTTGGGCACGTTGAAGGCCTTCGCGGCTGATCCGGTAGGCAAGCCCGAGAAGAAGGACGTGAGCATCGGCTTTATCCCGATTACCTGCGGCACGCCGATCATTATGGCGGAGCCGTTGGGGTTCTACAAAAAGTACGGACTGAATGCCTCGGTAAAGCGCGCCGCCGGATGGGCGATGATCCGAGACTGGGCGATCAACAAGGAGACCGATGCGGCCCATATGCTGACGCCGATGCCGCTGGCCATCACATTGGGAGCCGGCTCGATACCGACGCCCATGTATATGCCGGCTGTCGAAAATATCAACGGCCAAGCCATTACCCTGCACGTCAAGCACAAAGGTGTGAAGACGGCGGCGGAGATGAAGGGGTTTCGCTTCTGCGTGCCGTTTGATTACTCGATGCACAATTACCTGTTGCGATATTTTCTGGCGGAAGGCGGCGTGCATCCGGACAAGGATGTGCAGATCCGCATCTTGCCGCCGGCGGAGATGGTCGCCAATCTCAAAGCCGGCAACGTCGATGGATATTTGGGGCCTGATCCGTTCAATCAGCGCGCGGTCTACGAAAATGTGGGGTTTATCTTCACGCTATCAAAAAACCTGTGGGACCGCCATCCATGCTGCGCTTTCACGGTGACGAAAGACTTTGCGACCCGGTATCCGAATACCTTCGCCGCCCTGTGGCGGGCGATTGTGGAGGCCACGCACTATGCGTCCGATCCGTCTCATCGCAAAGAGATTGCGGCCGCCATCGCGCCGGCCAATTATCTCAATCAGCCCGTGACCGTGCTGGAACAGGTCTTGACCGGGACGTACGCCGATGGGTTGGGAGGCATCCAGAAGGCGCCGGATCGCATCGACTTCGATCCTTATCCCTGGCACTCGATGGCGATCTGGATTCTGACCCAGATGAAGCGATGGGGACATCTGAAGGGCGACGTCAATTACAAGTCGGTCGCCGAGCAGGTCTATCTTGCCTCGGGTTGCGACCGGATCGCCAAAGAGCTCGGTTATCCGACGCACCCCACCACGTCGATGAAACATACCATTATGGGCAAGGTGTTCGATCCGGACCAGGTCGAGGCGTACGTCAAGAGTTTTCCCATCCACAGCATGGGCTGACGCAATGAACAACTAAAAAGGAAAAATTAAAAATTTAGAAGAAACATGTTGTGTGTAGAATCGTAAATTTCTTTAATTGTTCGGAGGAGCATGGGCGGTGAAGACTCGAACTGACGCGTGGATGATCTCCGTGTTTCTATTGGTGACGTTTCTTGTCGCGTGGCATCTGTTTACACTCCGCCCGGCGTTCGATCCCAAAGGGATGAGCGAGGAACAGCTTCAGTTGATGGAATTTAACGGAGACATCATGAAGACGGCGACGGGCGCGTACGTCTGGAACCCTGAAAAGGAGAAGGTGAAAGGTGTGCCGGGCCCGCTCGCCGTGCTGGAGAAGGCCAGAACCGAATTGAGCGAGGCGTTTGTGAAGAAAGGCACGAACGATCACGGCATCGCCTATCTTGTGTTCTACACCGTGTCTCGATTTGCCGCCGGCTTTCTCGCGGCGTCGATCGTGGCGATTCTGTTCGGTATACTTCTGGGCCTCAATAAAGTGCTCTTTAAAGCGGTCAATCCCTTCATTCAAATTTTAAAACCGATTTCTCCGCTCGCCTGGATGCCGCTGCTGCTGTACACGGTGAAAGATCCGAAATGGACCGCCGTGCTCGTAGTGTTTATGGCCGCCGTATGGCCCACGCTGGCGACGACTGCCTTTGGGGTGAACTCCTTGCGAAAGGATTATCTGCACGTCGCGGCCATTCTTCAGTTGTCCTGGTTCAAGCGTCTCTATAAGGTGATTCTCCCCGGCGCCGCGCCGACCATCGTCAACGGCCTCCGGATCTCGTTCGGGAGCGCGCTGGTTGCCGTCGTGCCGGCCGAGATGTTGCTGGGTGAGCTGGGGGTCGGCTATTTGAGCTGGATCGAATGGAATAATCTGGACATTTCCGGAGTAATTTTCGCGATCTTAGTTGTCGGGGTCGTGGGGGTGATCTTGGATTCGGGGTTCAACAAGCTGGCGGGGTTGGTGACCTACCAAGAGTAGACGATATAAGGCTGCTCAAAAAGGCCATCTGGGCGAAGCTGCAGGCGGAGTCAAAGCCGGAGGCTTAGCCACATTTTCACCCGCCCAGCCTGAGCCGGCCGAGACCGGCTCTTTCCCGGACTACGTTGAGGACTTTGACGAGTCGAGAACGAAGGCTCGGGAAGGGGCCGCGTCCCACGGGAAGAGAGCCTGTCTCGGCAGGCTCGGGGCAGGTGGGTGAAAATAGCGCTTGGGGTAAGGGGGAGGGAATGCAGTCTTTTCAGCGGCCTTGGAGGAGAGAATGGCGTTTCTTGAAGCCGATCATGTGAGCAAGTATTTCCCGAATCCATCGGGCAATGGGCGGGTGTGCATTTTCAAAGACGTGACGATCAAGATTGAGAAGGGAGAATTCGTCACTACCATCGGCCACTCCGGCTGCGGAAAGAGCACCTTGCTGAACATCATCGCGGGACTGGAGACGCTGTCGGAAGGCGGGATCCTGCTGGGCGGACGCGAGGTATCCGGCCCTGGGTTGGATCGGATGGTGGTCTTCCAGAACTTCTCGCTGATGCCGTGGATGACGGTGTTCGAGAACATCCGGCTGGCGGTGAAGGCCGCCTATCCTGATTGGAAGGGCGACCGGATCGCAGCCCACGTGCTCAAATACGTCCACCTCGTGGGACTGAAGGGCGCAGAGGATAAGCGGCCGACCGCGCTGTCGGGAGGCATGAAGCAACGGGTCGGCCTGGCGCGCGCGTTCTCAATCGAACCGAAAGTCCTCCTGCTCGATGAGCCATTTGCCCAAATTGACGCGCTGACGCGCGGCGTGATCCAGGAAGAACTCGTTCAGATGTGGAACACCACCCGCAATACGGTCTTCATGGTCACGCATGATGTGGATGAAGCCATTTTGCTTTCGGACCGGATCATGTTGATGACCAACGGGCCGTCTGCGCGAATCGCTGAAATTGTCGACGTGACCATCCCACGGCCGCGATCCCGAGCCACGATCATCGATCATGCGCACTACTACAAGATCAGGAACCACATCATTCATTTTCTGGTTCGGCACGCGTCGCAAGGGCCAGCGGGCGGCGATCTGGAACTCAAGGCGGCAGACACGGCGCCGGTCGTGGTGCGGTTCTAGGCGCAATCAGATGAGCGCAGCCTCAATCCGTTCCGCTCGTGAGCGACGAGAGTGCAGGATGGATAGTCGACGGATCGTGAAGAGCCAGGGAGCAGTTCAATTCTGAGAGGAGAGAAAGGAGATGGTGATCATGGAGACGAAGAAGGCGAAGGATATCGTGAAGGCCAAGCGGGTGGAAAAGAAGGTGACGATTGCCCATATCGCCAAGACGGTGGGGAAAAATCCGACATTCGTCGCGGCGGCGCTGAACGGAAACCACCGGTTGAGTGACGAGGAGGCCATGAAGGTGGGAACCATGCTGGACCTGGATCACGAGACCGTCAAATCACTCACAAAATTTCCTGTGCGGGCGGATTTTCCTAACACCACTGATCCATTCAAATACCGCTTGCTCGAAATCATCGGAGTCTATGGCGATGCGCTACGCGAAATGGCCAATGAGACGTTCGGCGACGGCATCATGAGTGCGATCGATTTTACGATTGATATGGAGAAAGTGACCGGCAGCCAAGGCGAAGCGCGTTGCAAGATCACCCTGAATGGAAAATGGCTGGAGTACAAGACATTTTAAAAGAGGTTCTTCCGGGTTTTCGGTGGGCAAACTTTCTGGTATAGAGACCTTCCTCACCCAGGAGGGCCAGCATGCGCGACAC
>JBOHOS010000350.1:0-3303 GCA_050731295.1 Nitrospiraceae bacterium
CGGCGCTGTATCCGAAAAGCCGACAAAAACGGTGTGATTATAGAAGAAGCGCAAGACCTCGAATTTGCCGATGAGTACTTTGCACAGCTCCAGGGCGTATTTGCAAAACAATCGCTGGTACCCACCTATGGCGTCGAGCGTGTGCGCCAATTAATTACACACCTGTATCCGACCGGCAATCTTTTTCTGCTTCGAGCGCGTGATCAGCAAGGTCGATGTATCGCGACGGGGATTTTCCCCCATCTGAACGGAGTCATGTATTTCTGGGGTGGAGCAAGCTGGCGTCACTGCCAATTCCTACGGCCAAACGAAGCCGTGCAATGGCACGCGATGAAGATGGGAAGGAAAATCGGGCTTCGGATTTACGATATGGGAGGAAGCGGAGCCTATAAAAGAAAATATGGCGGCCATGAAATACAGGTGCCATGGATACGGAAATCAAGATTCCCTTGGATCCGTTATATGCGTGATATGGCGCAGCGGAGCCACCAGGTTAGCCGACAATATTTAGGACACCTTAATCGTCTGCTGGTCAACAAACGATGCGAGGATTCTCTGAACTCCTAACAATCGCGCTGGCACGACAAGAACAGCCTTATCCCGGAGACGGGATCGGAAGGGTTTTAGAGAACTTCGCTATCTCTGAGACGATGTCTAAACAACCAAAACGACAAACTAAAATCTAAGATCAAGATGTATTTAGTTAGGGATCTCCGGACAGCGTTGGCTCACTCCTCATAAGGAAGTCTCAAGCGGTGTCAGTTATTAGGTGGACGCGCCGGTCACCGTCACTGTCAGAAGAGCCATACTATGAGCACCCGCGAGCAGCTGATCAAAGCCCGCCTCGGCATGCTGGCGTTGGCGATCGAACTGAAGAACATCGCGAAGGCCTGCAAGCTAGCCGGCGTCAGTCGGTCCCATTTCTACGAGATCAAGAAAGCCTACAAGACCTTCGGTAAGGACGGCTTGGCCCCGCGCGTGCGGCGCAAGCCTCGGATGCCGAATCACACGCCTCCCGACCTGGAGCAGCAGATTCTCGCAATGACGGAGCAGCACCCAAGTGCCAGTTATATAAGGCTTGCGGATCAGCTTAAGACCGCCGGCGTCGAAGTCACGGCGTCGATGGTCCGCTATGTGTGGCAGCGGCACGGTTTGACTACGCGAGTGGCAAGACTTCTCTGGTTGGAGCGGCGTGTGGCGGCGGACGGCGTCTCGCATACCGAGCGACCGAAGCGGCTCCTCGAGGTCGCTGATCGCAATGGCGCCATGAGAAGCACCCCCTGCAAACCAATGCCTTCTGCCAGCGATTCCATCGAACGATCGGGGACGAGTCTCTTAAGGTGAGGGTTCGATCGGCGGACTGCCTAGTGTCCGGAGATCTATAACTAAGTAAATAACCTCATTTTTTTCTTGCTCTTTCCGCATCAAATGGATTAAAAGTGTAACTATCATCATGCATACCTACAGTAATGAAGCACGCGGCATGGAAGTGAAAGACGAACTAATAGAGGAGGGATCTGCAATGAGGAAGACGTGGATGGCCTTCGGGCATCTGACGGCTTTACGGTTTCCCGCCGTCCGAAATCTTTTCGGACTTGCTCTTTGTGTCTCGGCCTTGGCCACTCCTCTCGATGCTAAGGCGATTACCGTGACTGGCCCGACCACGTTTGGTGTCGGTTACAGTTTTGTTACTCCGGGGGGAGACTCGTTGAATGCACTCGGTACTTATAACGTCACGAGCCTTTCGTCGACGCTGGCGCAGTTACAGGTGACGATTCAGAACACGACTAATGCCGGCTTGAGCGAAAACGTCAGTGGAATCGGATTTAATACAAACCCCGCAGTCACGGCTTCCTTCGTCTCTGCAGGGAGTGTCTTTGATGGCCTTGCAAACGATACAAATTTTCCCTCATTCCAAACGATTGAGGTATGCGTCTTTACAGGAGCCAATTGTTCTGCAAGTCCTTTTGGGCAAGGCTTGGGACCGGGAAGCGGCACCTTCACTGATACCTTTTCACTCAATCTGGCAGGGAACTTCGGGACAACTCCCTCACTGACTTTTTCTACGTTCGCGATCAAGTTCGCGGGGGATCTCGGCTCTTTTGAAACCCAGGGCTCTGTTCCCATTCCGGGGACCCTACTGTTGTTGGGCGCCGGCTTGGCGGGCTTTGTCCCTTGGCATTTGAGATATGGCCGGCGTAACACAAGCCGCCTCTATTCACAATAGAGGCTACACAAAGAGAAATACTGACACGAGAAATACTGACACGTGGCAATCCGAGGGATCAAACAGAGAGGTGGGACCATGAAAACAGTGCTGCTTGCTTTGTTGAGTTTGGCAGTGCTTCTAAACCTCATGCCGACCAGGGTTGAGGCAAGTGACCTCAAAGTCGCCAAGATAGCATTGAGGGCTGTCGATAAACAAACGTTTCAGGCTGCCAAGCAGGAGTTTCAGGCCGCCAAGCAGGAGTTTCAAGGGGAAAAACAAGAGTTTAAAGTTGCCAAGGACCAACTCAAAGGCGTCGACAAGCCCGCGTTCCAGGCCGCCAAGCAAGATTTTCAGACTGCCAAGCAAGAGTTCAAGGCGGCTAAGCAAGAATTCCTGACTATCAAGCAGGAATACAGAGAATACAAAAATGGCACAGTTCCCATCCCAGGAACCTTTCTTTTGTTCGGTGCGGGCTTTGCCGGCTTTGTCGCTTGGAGATTAAGAGATAGCCGGCGCAGCAAGAATCATCCTTAGTATATGCCTTAGGGCGGCGACGCTAAGAGGAACGTCGCCCTAAGGCCAACGACCAAGAGCCAGAAGAGAAGTCCCGTTCCCAGCACTTAAGTTAATAAACTCGTTGAAGCCTCCTGCCCGCGGACAATTCCGCTGTAAGGCGCATTCCTCATTCCCCATTTTGAATCCTGATGTGATGAGCCCGGCGTCGACCTTGATTCCGTCAACGCCCACGTCGGCTCCACCCATGATAAGGCCATCGAGAGTGATGTAGGCCTTGCCGGACGTAAAGGGTTCAAGCTCTCACTGCGTCCGGGTTTGTTTCAATGTGACTGACTCCTGGATAAGCCTGTATTCGTGTGGAAGTGACCACGTCCCGCTGGGCACGTTGTTGGGAATCGGATTCAGTATAGGTGCCCATCTAGTCGTGCTGTACCTCCATTCTTTTCCTCGTAATTTCTTAGCATCCCAGCAGAAGCGCCTACAAGGGAGACCATGGGTAGCAAACAGTGGGATAGCGGCCGCAACTGCTTGGATCCAAGAACTGCAAAAACGGTTCAGGAAGATAAGCCCCCTTCAGT
>JBOHOS010000351.1:0-2529 GCA_050731295.1 Nitrospiraceae bacterium
TAGTCCCATTTTTTTCGCACAGAGGGAACCATGTCTCGGTTCTTGACCGGTTCATTTGCCCCTCGACGCGACGGCGAGAGTCACCGCCTGTGCTAGCGCGGCTGCGTTCCCTCAGCCCTTGCATTCCGATCATCCTGGCCGCTCTCATCTTCTCGTCGCCGTTCCAACTCGACGCCGAAGCTGCGAAGCGAAAGGCGCGTCCTGTCAAGCCGCCGGACCTCCGCCTCATCACCGTGACTGTCTCGCCGGATCCTTATGTTGCCGGAGACGGTGTGGTGAACTTCAACGTGGAAATCGAGCTCCCGAATGAATTCGAGGAAGGCACGCTTCTGGAAGTCTCTTCCCTCATCAGTTCGCCCTCGATGAGTTCGATGGGATTTCTATCCGTCCGCCAGCCGCTATCCCCGCCTTCTCCTGACGGCGCCGAGCCGCATGTCAAAGCCAAAATGAATGTGACGCTCTCATGGGACGGCATGAATCAAGCGAATCGGCGTGTAGGGGGTGGACGATATCACTATGAAGTCCGCGCCAAGCTCCTCATGGTTCGTGACAACGTGCCGCGAACGCTGATGAGCGCCTGGCCGAAGCGAGGGATGCTCAAAGTCATGGATCCCCAATAGCGATGCGTACAAACGCCCAGCTCTGATCACGTCCGTGCCCGTCACCGAAATTCCATTCGTCTGACAACGGAGAAGAACGTCCTGTCGATGACGAGACAAGCTGTGCCCACCAACACTTCTCTCCGTGAATACGATTGGTTAGCAAATAACGCCCCCATCCAAGCGAGAAACTTGCTCCCTAGCGCTCGGCGATCACTCGTCTTCCCCTAAGGCATTCTACTCCTCTATCACTTTGACAGTCTGTCGATTTCGGCCTCACGGGTCGGCATGGCGTGACGATTGCTTTTTGTTCCATTGCCTACTGTTTGAACTGGACGAGGGCAGTTGTAAACCTGATGGGGAGGGAACAACATGTCTCGACGCCACCGTCTTGCTCTCATGACCATGCTCGCGTTTCTCGCCCCATTCACGATGGCCGTGGCAGCCGAACGGTCCCACCGACCGTTCAACTTCTGGGCAGGCGAGCCCATCATCTCGACGTGCAGCAACATTCCGTTCGAGCCGTTGGGAGACGCGGACCAACAGTCAACCGATTATGCGGTGGGGCTGCTCTTTCGCGAGTATGATCTCGACGGCGACGGCCGGTATGATTTCATGACGGCTCGACAGATCGAGAAGATCAGCCAGCATGTCCTTTCCGATAACCCGACTGCTGAGGAGACGCCCCCTCTCTTCTATTGGGTCGATCTCGACTTCAATGCCGGCTATGATCGAGTCTGGATCGATCAGGGCGGCCAAGGTCGCTGTGACGACATCGTGCTGTATGAGGGCCCGTCGCCGGGACAAGCAGACGACATGCCGATGCACAGCGTCATGGCGGGCTCAGCGTATTGATGCGGTGCGCGAGGCAGCCGGCGCCGAAACCGTTATCGATATTCATGACGCCGACGCCGGCGGCGCACGAATTCAGCATGGTCAGAAGCGCCGCTAGGCCGCCGAAACTGGCGCCGTATCCACGGCTGGTCGGCACGGCAATGACGGGGCGATCGACCAGGCCGCCGATCACGCTGGGCAGCACCCCGTCCATGCCGGCGACGACGACGAAGACGCGGGCTTGCCGGAGGCGCTCCTGCCGGCTGAGCACGCGGTGGAGACCGGCGACCCCGACGTCATAGAGCGTGTCCACTCGGCTTCCCATCACCTCGGCCGTCACGCGCGCTTCCTCCGCGACAGGAATATCGGCCGTCCCGGCCGTCATCACGAGAATATTCCCCTTCAGAGATGATAACGGCTTGTGAATGACGACGACACGGGCTTGCTCATGAAGGACCGCGCGGCGATCCAGCTTCAGGAGCGCGCGGCCCACGCCGTCGTCCACGCGCGTGGCCAACAGGGGTCCGCCTCGTTTCAGCAAGCGGCGGGCGATGGCAATGATCTGCGCGCGCGTTTTGCCTTCGCAAAAGATGACTTCCGGAAATCCCTGGCGAAGCGACCGGTGATGGTCCAGCGAGGCAAACCCAAGGTCTTCATAGGGAAACGTACGTAACCGATTCAATACCGCCGGCACATTGGTCTTCCCGTTCTCCAAGTCCGTCAAAAGCTTCTTCAGTCGGTTCTGATCCATTTTATTTAGAGAGAGCTGGAACGACTACTACTCTTCAGGATGCTCAAAACGGCCCTATCACACCCGCCCTGCCCCGGCGCGCTAAGATGCGCCCCCTTTCCGAAGCGAGGCCACAGGCGAAGTCAACACCGCAGCGACGCATCGTCTCACACCCGCCCTGTCCCGAGCCGGCCGAGACCGGCTCTTTTCCCGGGTGGGGTACGTTGAGGATGTTGACAAGCCGAGAACGAAGCCCGGGAGAGGCGCGTCTTGGCGTGCCGGGGCAGGGCGGGTGTGAATGCAGTCGTTTTCAGCATCCTGCTTCTTCTTTGGCCGCCCGCTCCATCAATTCGCTGACCGCCCGGC
>JBOHOS010000352.1:0-3061 GCA_050731295.1 Nitrospiraceae bacterium
TCATTGAGAAGGGCGCCCGCGCGGAGATGTGCCAAGTATCGATGAAGGCCTTCGGCAAGACCATCGAGAATCTCGCGAAGGGATTCGTTGCCACGCTGCACCCGGTCGCGGTGAAGCGGATCGCAGATTTGCAGCAGCAGGGCTATCTGTACATTAAGCCCTGAAGAGGAGGTGTCGTCATGCGTCGGATTGGTAGTGGTCTACTCGGTCTGATCTTTGCCCTGTTTAGCTTGATAGGGTCGGAGACATGGGTCGGTGAGGCAGGGGCGGGGGCCTCATTACACCCGCCCGCCCCAGACGCGCCGAGACGCGTCCCTTCCGGGCAAGCGGCTCCAGCCTTCGACCTGGTGACATTGTCCGGGGAGGCATATAGCAAGGAATCACTGAAGGGCCAGCCAACCCTCCTGGTGTTCTGGGCGCCTTGGTGCAAGGTCTGCCAGCGTGACCTGCCGCTACTGGCGCAATTTCATCAACAGGAGAAGCCGGCGCAGCTCCGTGTATTGTCGATCGGCTTTGCGGATCTCAGAACAAACGTCGAAGCCTTCGTGAAAGCGAGGTCAAGCGTCTTTGTCTTTCCCACCGCCTACGACGAAGAACGCTGGATGGCCCAAGCCTTCAAGGTGAACGCCACGCCGACGTACGTGCTGCTGAGTGCGCAGGGCCAGATTGTGCTGGTCCATCGAGGCGGTGGAGTCTTGCAGAACGTTCAGTTTCGAGAATTTCTCTCAACGCTGAAGGGTTGACAAACGACGAAGGGTGGAAGGACGTGCCTTCCATCCTTACGTCCGCGGCTCAGATCGGCTTTGATTGCACACGCATGGAGAAGGGAAATGACGATCGTTAACGGTCTCCCTCAGACTTCTCTCATGGCGGCATTCCTGGCAGGGTTACTGTCGTTCGTCTCTCCCTGCGTGCTCCCGCTGGTGCCTTCCTACCTGACCTACATCACCGGCCTGTCGTTCGACCAATTGACGAATGTCGGCACGCGGGATCGATTGCGGAAGACCATTGTCGTTAATTCGCTGCTGTTCATTGCCGGATTTTCGGTCGTGTTCATTAGCTTTGGGGCTTCAGCGAGTGCGATCGGCCAATTGCTCATGGACTACCAGACTGTCATTCGTAAGATCGGTGGGGTCCTGATCGTGGTGTTCGGGCTCTATCTGATGGGAATCGTCAAATTCAAACTTTTGATGACGGAGAAGCGCATTCATTTCAAAAGCCGCCCGATGGGGTATGCCGGGTCGTTGCTAATCGGAGCTACATTCGCCGCGGGCTGGACCCCTTGCGTGGGGCCGGTGCTGGGCACCATGCTGCTCTATGCGGGCACGACTGAGACGCTGATGGACGGCGTCACGCTGTTGACCTTCTACTCGCTCGGTCTAGGCTTGCCTCTGCTGATCACGGCGCTGGCTCTGGACCGTTTTCTCACCTCTTTCAACCAGCTCCGAGCGTACCTCGGTCTCGTCTCCAGGATCAGCGGCGTATTTCTTATCATATTTGGAGTCGTCATCTATACCGATAGCCTTTCGTACCTGACCGGCTTGTTCGAGCGTTACGGGATCGGTTCGTATCTTGGAGCTGATGGCGGCTGACTCGGCGTTAAAACAGGGCAGAACAAAAGAGCGTGTAGGGGATAGAAGCGACGTGGTGACTATGACGGTTCATGAGGCAAGGAAGCCAATCGGCCAGACTTCACGCTCGACTATTATCGCTTCTGTCCAACGCGCGGTCGAGATTGAAGGCGGCGCTGATCAACGACAGATGGGTGAAGGCCTGCGGGAAGTTGCCGAGCGCTTCGCCGCTGCCGCCTATTTCTTCAGCATAGAGTCCGACGTGATTGGCGTATCCCAACATGCGTTCAAAGAGCAGTCGCGCTTCCGTCAGCTTCGCGCGATCGATGCGTCCCGCTCGGGTCAATGCTTCCACCAGCCAAAACGTGCACATGTTGAACGTGCCTTCTCGTCCGTGAAGGCCGTCTTCTCCGGTCTCGCTGTCGTACCGATAGACCAGCCCGTCGGAGACCAACCCGCCTTCCTTCGGCGAACGGTTGATGGCGTCCAATGTTTTGAGCATTCTCGGATCGTTCGGAGACATGAAGAAAACCAGCGGCATCATCAGGTTTGACGCGTCCAGGGACTCGCTGTCGTAGTGCTGCACGAAGGCCTGACGCTTCGGATTCCATCCTTTGGTCATTACCTCCTCATACATCTGATCCCGGACCTGAAACCAGCGGGCGCGATCAGCCGGAAACGATCGCTTATCGGCCAATCGAAGACCGCGGTCCATCGCGACCCAACACATCAGCTTGGAGTAGACGAAATGCCGACGGCCGCCCCGGGTCTCCCAGATGCCTTCGTCCGGCTGCTGCCAGTTGTCACACAGCCAATTGAGCCGCCGCCGAATACGCGTCCAGGCATCGTAGCCGATGGGCATGACGTACTTGTTGTACAGGTACAAACCGTCCAGGAGCTCGCCATAGATGTCCAACTGTAACTGATCATGCGCGCCATTGCCGATTCGCACGGGACGAGACCCTCGATAGCCGTCCAGATGATCGAGCGTGCGCTCCGTCAGATCGTGACGGCCATCGATGCCGTAAACGATCTGCAACGATCCGTCGGCATCGACCTCGCGGCCGCGCGCCTCCAACCATGCCATGAAGCCGTCCGCTTCCTCGGTAAATCCGATCCTCAGTAACCCGTACAGCGTGAAGGCTGCATCCCGAATCCAGGTATAGCGATAATCCCAGTTGCGAATCCCGCCGAGCGTCTCCGGCAAGCTACACGTCGGCGCCGCGACGATGGCGCCGGTAGGCTCAAAAGTCAGCAGCTTCAGGGTCAGCGCGGAGCGGTAGACCATTTCCCGCCACCGGCCGGTGTAGGTGCATTTCGAGAGCCAGCGTCGCCAATAATTTACCGTGTGTTCGAATAGTTGGTCGATTTCGCCTAGTAAGGGGCAGCGGACGCAGCTCGCGTCGGACTGCGTGGGTCCCAGCATGAAGACCGCCGACTGCTCCTCTTGCAGCACAAATACCGCGCCGGCCCCGCGATCGTCCGAGGTG
>JBOHOS010000353.1:0-6901 GCA_050731295.1 Nitrospiraceae bacterium
GCCTAAGCGTGGCCTTCATGCCCACGAGAATCTCGTAGAAGATGATCGTCTTGAACCAAGCTTTCATTCGTGCCGTCATCAGCCTCTTGCCCCGTGCCTCTCGCCTCGTGCCTGCTTACCGTGGAAACAAGTACACCGCAATACAGGTAAACAAAATGTTCCCCAATGCGATCGGAAGCATCACCTTCCATCCGAACCGCATAAGCTGGTCATATCGCAAACGCGGGAGCGTGGCCCGCAGCCAAAAGAACAGGAACAAGAAGGCGTAGACCTTCACGGTGAACCAGAAGATCCCTTCGATCCAAGCGACATTCTCCGGCAGCAGCGTCCCTGGATACGGCGCATTCCATCCGCCCAGGAAGAGAATCGCCGCAATACAGGACACCAGGATCATGTTGGCGTACTCGGCGATAAAAAAGAACGCGAACCGCATTCCACTGTATTCCGTGAAGAATCCCGCCACCAATTCGCTCTCTGCCTCAGGCAGGTCGAACGGCACCCGATTCGTCTCGGCCACGGCCGAAATGACGTAGACGACAAAGGCAATCAACTGCGGAGCCGGGAAAGCGAAGGCAAACCAATGCCAAAATCCGCCGGCCTGCGCCTCCGTGATCTTCACCAGACTGAGGGAGCCGGCCAGCAAGATGACCCCCACAATCGCCAACCCGACATTCAATTCATAGCTGATGACCTGAGCCGCCGATCGCAATCCCCCCAACAATGAATATTTACTGTTGGAGGCCCACCCGCCGAGGATGATCCCGTATGCTCCGATCGACGTAAAGGCCAGGATGTACAGAATCCCGATGTTGATGTCGCTGATCACAAACGGTTTGAACTCGATCCCAAACGCTTCCACGGTCCTGTTCGGGCCGAAGGGAATCACCGCGAAGCCGATCAACGCGGGAACGAGCGCCAGGATGGGAGCCAAGCTGAACAGAAATTTATTCGCCCCGGCGGGAATGATGTCTTCCTTAAAAAAGAGCTTCAAGCCGTCGGCGATCGGTTGGAGCACGCCGTATGGGCCGACTTCCATGGGACCCATGCGATCCTGCATCCATCCCAGCACCTTGCGTTCGGCCAGCGTCAGGATCATGACCGTGAGCATGACCACGCCCATGACCGCCGCGATCTGCGCGAGCGACAATGCCATCTTCAATCCGACTTCAGCCATCCCGTTTCCTCCGGAAACTCAGGGGCGAGAGGCATGGGATACAGAATAGATTTGGTTTTTTCTTGCCCATCGCCACTTGCCGCTAGCTCCTCGCCTTTTCAATTTTTACTTCTGCCGTCTTGTAATACGGCACGCCGGTTTGCGGGTCCACCGAGACACTCAACAGCCGTCGCATCTCCTCATCAAAATGCTCCGGAAAGACCGCCAGGCCTTTCGGGACGCGATCCAACAGCTTCGCAGGCGCTGTGGCCTCGCCGCAATCACTGGTGATGCGAACCACATCGCCCTCTATGATGTGTAGCCTGGCCGCGTCGTCCGGATTCAGGGCCAGAAATCCAGCGGACTGGACCTGCAGCAGTCCCTTGGCGCGGGTCGATAGTTTACCTGAGTGAAAGAGCGTTTGCGAGACCGCCAACGTGAAGTTCTTCTCGTTCCCTCTTGCCTCTTGTCCTTTGCCCGCAAGGCTGCACCGGCTCAGCAGATCATCGGCATAGCCCTGCTGCAGATAGCGGCTCACAACCGTTTCGTCCGGACGCGGTGGAGTCGGCGCCGGTCCCAGAAGACCGTACCCTGGAAGAAGGCTGCGAATCTCTTTGAAGACCTCCTTCGCGTCGCCATATTCGATCGGATAGCCCATGAGCACCGACACGGCGGAGAGCATTTCCCAGTCCGGCCGGCTTTCGCCGATCGGGTCTATCGCCTGCCGGACCGCCTGAACGTGCCCTTCGGTATTGGTAAACGTCCCGTCCTTCTCGGCATAGGAACACGCGGGCAGCACCACATGCGCCATCGCGGCCGTTTCAGTGAGGAACAGTTCCTGGCAAACCATGAATTCCACATTCGCCAATGCGTCCCGTGCGCCGGTTGAAGGCGGCAATGACCCCACGGGATTCTCTCCCACGACGAACAGGGCCTTCACCGCTCCGGTCCTCGCTTCCTCCACAATTTCCATTAGGGTGCGCCCCTGGCCCGTCGGCAGCTCTTCCTTCCAGAGCGCGGCCAGCCGTTCCCGAGCGAGTTGATCGCCCAGATCGCTCGGTCCTGGAAGGTACTCGGCCACCGCTCCCATCTCTACGGCTCCCTGATCGTTGTTTTCTTCCGCCAGCGGAGCCAGCCCGCAGCCCGGGCGCCCATGCTGTCCGGTGAGCAGCAGCAGATCCAAAAGATTCGTCATGACGCCGAATCCGCCGGGGTGCCGCAGCACCCCTTGCCCCACGACGATGACGGCGCGCGGCGCATCGGCGAAGACACGCGCGGCATTGAGGATCGCGTCGGAGCCGATGCCGGTTACGGACTCCAGGTGTGACCAATCGATCGTTCCCACCGCGCCGGTAATGGCCTGTACGTAGCCGGGCGCGCGGCGCTTCAGATCCGAAACGATCAAGTCGGATTCCGCCACCGCCTTGATGAATCCCAGAACGATCGATCCGAACTGATCCGGGGCCGCCGTGAAATGATGGTGTGAGAGGTTGGCGATATTGCTGATCGTTCCGACGGCAGGCTCCAAGGCCTCGACCGTCAGCAGTGTCGCGTCGCGCTTCTTGACCGCCTCTTTCACCTTCAACCCCGTAATCGGATTGGTCTCGGTAATATTCGTCCCAATCAGCAGCAGCGCCTTGGCCGCGACGATATCGTCGAACGAAACGCTCCAGCGATGGGTGCCCTGCACCCGGCGAAGCGCGCGGACCGCATTGATCTGGCCGTAGCGCGCGCTGCTGTCGAGCTTATGGCTTCCGATCACCAGGCGCATGAATTTTTGAAAGACGTACAGATCCTCGTTGGTACACCGCGAGCCAATCAACCCGGCAAAAGCTTGCGGACCATGTTTGAGCTTGAGTTGAATGCAGGTCTCGGCGACATACTCGAGCGCTTCCTCCCACGTAGCCTGGACCAACTCGCCGTGGCGGCGGATCAGAGGATGCGTCAAGCGGTCGGGATGCGTGCTGACATGGTAGCCGAAGAAGCCTCGGGGGCAGAGGTCGCCGTTGTTTCGCCCGGACCCTTGAAACGAATTGACCTCGATCGGCTGGTTCGCCTTGGTTTGAATCGTAATCCGGCACCCGTCCCCGCAATAGGTGCAGATCGTGTCGGCGCGCTTGAGCATCCAGGGCCGGAACTCATACATGGAGAGGCGGCTGGTGATGGCGCCGACCGGGCAGATTTGCACGCAACCCCCGCAAAACTCGCAGTCCAGCTCGTGTGACGCGAAATGCTTGATTTCGGTCAGCGTGCCGCGGCCGACCGGCGCGAGCGCCTTCACGTCCATCACTTCATCGCAATAGCGCACGCACCGCAGGCATTGCACGCACCGATTCATTTCCTTTTCGATCAGCGGACTGAAATACTCCTTCTCGAAGAGCCGCTTGACCTCGATGAATCGGCTGGTGGTGGGGGTGTATTCATGCGAGAAATCCTGCAAATCGCAACGTCCGCCTTGATCGCAGACGGGGCAATCCAACGGATGATTGGCGAGGATAAATTCCAGCACCGATTTGTGAGCGTCATTGACGACGGTCGTGGCCGTGCGGACTACCATGCCGCTGGCCACCGGCGTGCTGCAGGACGTCTGCAGCTTGGGCACCTTCTCGATTTCCACCAGGCACATCCGGCAGTTGGCGTCGGGTTTCAGCTTGGGGTGATAGCAGAAATGTGGGATCATCACCCCCGCTTGGCGCGCCGCCTCGATGACAAGCGTGCCCTTGGGGACGGTGAGAGTCTGGCCGTCGATGGTGACCTTGACCAGTTCAATGTCAGTTGCGTTGGGCATGTTCAAAATTTATGATTTGGTGACCTGGCGATCTGGTGATTGAATTCTGGCCCGAAGACAAATCGCCAAATCACGAGATCACCAAATCCTACTTTTTTTAGTGTCCCGCCATCTCGGGCATCACGAGCACCTGCGCGTCGGCCGCTCCGGCCACGTCAATCAGATGCTCGTATTCGTGCCGCCAGTATTTCAGAGTGCTCATGATCGGCGCGATCTCGGCGTCGCCGAACGCGCAGACCGTCCGGCCGGCAATGTTCTGACACAGGTCCACGAGCGTTTCAAGGTCCGCCGGCCGGCCGTGCCCTGCCACGATGCGGCGCATGGTCTGCACCAGCCATGAACTGCCCTCGCGGCACGGCGTGCACTTTCCGCATGACTCATGGTAGAAAAATTCCATCAATCGCAAGGCCGCCCAGACCATGTTCGTCCCTTCTTCCATCACGGTCACGCCGCCGGACCCCAGCATCGATCCGGCTTGCGCCACCGACTCGAAATCGAGCTTGACATCTAAATGCTCCGGCGTGAAAAACGCCGCGGACGCGCCTCCCGGAATGAACGCCTTGAGCGGTTTCTCCGAGCGCATGCCGCCCGCCTGCCCGTCGATCAGATCCCGAAACGTGATCCCCATCGGGACTTCATAGTTTCCGGGCCGTTTCACATGGCCGCTCACGCAGAAGATGCGCGTGCCGGTGCTCTTCGGAGGAGACCCGATGGCGGCAAACCATTCGGCGCCCTTGTTCAGAATGTGAGGCAGGTTCGCCAGCGTCTCGACATTGTTGATCACCGTCGGCTTGTTATAGAGACCATGCGTCGCGGGAAACGGTGGCTTGACGCGAGGCAAGCCTCGCTTGCCCTCCAATGATTCCAACAGGGCAGTCTCTTCCCCGCAGATATACGCGCCGGCGCCGCGATGGACCCAGATCTCGACGTTGACGCCGCTCCCGAGGATGTTACGTCCCACATAGCCTGCCGCACGCGCCTCGGCAATCGCGCGCTCCAGAATGCTCGCTCCCAGCACAAATTCACCGCGAATATAGATGTATCCGGTTTCCGCACCGATCGCGTAACACGTGATCGCGATGCCTTCGAGGAGCTGATGAGGGTCGCGCTCGATCAACTGCCGATCTTTAAACGTGCCGGGCTCGCTTTCGTCGGCATTGCAACAGAGATATTTCGGACCCGGATGATCCTTCGGGATGAATCCCCATTTCATGCCGGTGGGAAACCCGGCGCCGCCGCGCCCGCGCAAGCCGGATTTCTTGACGGTCTCGATCACATCAGCCTGCGACACCTTGCCGAGGATTTTCTTCAGCGCGGTGTAGCCGCCCGTTTGCTCGTACTCACGCAGCGAGCCCGTATAGCCGGGCTGTTCCATATTCTTGAGGAGAATTTTTTCGGGCGCCATGGCTCTGTTAATTTAAAAATTAAAAAGGCAAAGTTAAAAATCGATTCGTTGATTTGCCTTTATCATTTCACATTTTGCATTGCGCTCTGCGGCTCCGGCAGCATGAACGGCCCGCTCTTCAGCGGTGACGTCCCATCGCGCTTCAAATCCGAGAGAATCCGATCCAATTTGTCTTCCGTGATCCGCTCATAATAGTCGTCATTGACTTGCATCATCGGCCCGGTGCCACACGATGCCAGACATTCAACCGTGCTGAGCGTGAAGAGTCGGTCCTGCGTGGTTTGCCCGGGCTTAATCCCAAGCCGCGCATGCAGCCAGCCGAGCAGCGTGTCGGACCCGACCAGCGCGCACATCAACGATTTGCAGACCTGCAGGTGGAACTTCCCCAGCGGCTTCAAATTCAGCATGGTGTAGAAGGTGACGACTTCATACACCTGCGGAGGTGTCAATCTCAGAATTCCGGCGATTTCCTTCATCGCCGGCTCGCTCACATACCCTTCCTCCTGCTGCGCCAGATACAGCAACGGCAAGATGGCCGACCGCCGAACGGGATAGCGACTGAGGATCTGCTCAATCTCGTCCTTGTACTTTTCTTTCAGCATTCTTCCACTTCCCTAAAAAGGAAGCGAATCACCTTTGCCTCAGAGGGACGGACGGATTTGCCTCTATTGCGCGCATCGAGCGAGCACCTTCTTAGCGTGCGCGCTCTGCGAGCACGGAGGCAAGTCCGTCCGTCCCTCTTCCCTTTTGGATTCGCCTACCGATCGCACTCTCCCATCACGATGTCATACGTGCCGAAGATCGTGATGATGTCGGAGATCAAATAGCCTTTCGCCATGTGGTCGAACGCCCCCATGTGAATGAACGACGGCGCGCGGATCTTTAACCGATAGGGGCGCGCGCTGCCGTCGCTGATGATAAAGAACCCCAACTCCCCCTTGGGCGCTTCGATCGCGCAATACGTCTCGGCCTTGGGCGTCTTGAAGCCTTGCGTAAAGATGATGAAATGATGGATCAGGCTCTCCATGTCCCGCATGACTTTGGGTTTGGGCGGCGGAACCACTTGCGGAGCATCCGCGACGATGGGGCCCTCCGGCATCTGCGCCAGGCATTGGCGAATGATCCGGCTGCTTTGACGCAGCTCTTCCATCCTGACCCAATAGCGATCGTACGTGTCGCCGTTTTTGCCGACGGGCACCTCCCACTCGACCTTGTCGTAGGCGCCGTAGGGCTCCAGCTTCCGGATGTCGTACGCCACGCCCGATCCCCGAAGCACCGGGCCCGTCAGGCCGAAGTTGATCGCGTCGGCCGCGGAAATCACCGCGACGTTCTTCGTACGGCCCGTCCAGATTCGGTTGTTCATCAAAAGTTCGTCGTACTCATCGATGTGACTCTGGAACGTATCCAGAAAGGCGTTCATGCGCGAGACGAGGTCCGGCGTGAAGTCGCTGTCCACGCCGCCGATGCGGTAATAGTTCAAGGTCAGACGCGCCCCGCACAGCTTCTCGAACAGATCCAGCAGCACTTCGCGTTCCCGGAAGGTCCAGAAAAAGAC
>JBOHOS010000354.1:0-2448 GCA_050731295.1 Nitrospiraceae bacterium
TTCTTTGGTTTCGATCCCGATCGAAGGTCTCGTAATCTCCGGCGCTGGCAATAGCCGAGACAGTGGGAAGGTACTGTTTTTTGGTGGCTCTCACACGAGCCTCGGCCGACGCGACGAGCTCTTTCGCGCGTCGCAACTCCGGATGAGAAAAGCTATCGGTGATAAGCGTTTCCAATGGGCGTTGCGATCTGACCTCGACCGAGATGTCCTCGAGTATGTAATCTTCTGAACCGGTAATTCCCATGGATCGGTTTAGTTCGGCGAAGCTGGCCTTGAGATCATTCCGGGTCTTGACCAGGGATGACTGGGCGTTCGTCAGCTCCACCTGCACGAGATTCAGGTCTAACTTGGATTTGAGCTTCTCGCGGTAGAGAGCTTCGATCTGTGTCTTGATCACTCCGCGCTCCCGAACCGTATCTTCAGCAATCTGGACAAGCCGCCGCCGTTTCAGACTGTTAAAGTAGGCTCGCTGCACGCTCACAGCCACCAGCGCGCGTCGGGCATTGACGTTCTGTTCCTGGGCGCGTTCGGCAAGTTTCGATGATTCGAGGAGGTTTTGCGTGAATCCGAAATCATACAGGCGTTGGTTGGCGATGACGCCGGCGGCGTATTGGCTTAAGTTTTCCCTGAGCATAGAACCAGCCGGCGCCACGAACCGGGGATTAATCCCTCCCACACCGGCGATCGTATCGAAGTTGGCATAGATCTGTGGATAATAGAGCGAGCGGGTCTGCTCCGTCCGGGCGCTGGCGGCCTTCATCGTTGCGTCGGCCTCCTGGAGTGCCGGATGCTTCTGGAGCGCGATCTCGACTGCTTGTCTCAAGGCCAAAAAACTACCGAGGCTCGGTTCGGATAGTGGCTTCCCGGTTTCTGCTCCGACGGAGCCGTGAAGAGAGAGGCAAACCATGAGGGAAAGGCTTGCGATAAATATTGCTGTATGAAAGGCGTGTCGTCGCATCGTTGTTCTCCTTACCGAGGTTGAACCGCATGCGTTCCGGCCGGGAGGTTATAGGGGCTCGGATTCAGTGACTGCCCCTCCACCAGTCGTGTTTTTCCGAGTATCACCACATCTTCATGACCAGACAGCCCGTCAGTGACCTCGACCCATCCCGCCGTCTCAATGCCGGTCTTGATGGGCCTTTTCATGGCCTTGTCTTGCTCAACCAGAAAGACGAACTTACCTGACTGGTCCTTGATGACCGTTTGAACAGGCAGGGCAAGAGCATTCGCGTGTTGTTTCAGCGAAAGTGTGACATAGGCGAACATACCGGGATGAAGCAAGTGTTCAGGATTCGGAATATCGCTCTCCACCAGCATGGTACGGGTTGTCGCATCTAATGCCACCGTCGATCTGGTGATGGTGCCGTGGAACGTCTTGGCGGGAAGCTCGTCGATCTTCAGCATGACCGGCTGGCCTTCCCGGACCAGCGGCACATCGACCTGTGGCACATTCACGTAGACGCGCACGGTATCAATATCCATAAGCGTGAACAGGGGAGTGGCCGCGGTCGCCGATGCAGTGGCGGCTTGGACGAGTGTCCCCGCATCCACGAATCGGGCCGTGAGAACTCCACTGAATGGAGCGCGGATCTCCACATATTGCAGCATGGCTTTGAGCTGCTCCATCGAGCCGCGGGCCCCTTCTGCGGCGGCTTTGGCGACGTCCACGTCCTGTTCAGCGACGACGTCCGGATTCCCTTTCCAGACGTTGGACAGCCGCCGATGAGTGAGCTTTTTGATCTCGTAGTCGGCGGTGGCTTTTTGGTATTGGGCATTGAGCTCGGGATCGTCAATGACCGCCAGAAGTTCTCCCTTCTTGACCCAATCACCCTTGTCATGGCGGATGGACTTGATGTATCCCGCGACCTTCGCATAGATCGTGGTCTGAGCGAGGGGAGCCACATTCCCCGGCAGCGTGACGGCATAGGTCATATCCTGGCGTTGAGGTTGTACCACTTGAACCGCGATATTCTCTGTTCCTACATTGGGAGTTCCGCCGGACGTCCCTTTCTGAGACAAAGCCCCGTCCTGCGCGATCGTGTCGGCCGGCGCCTCAGGGAGGTAGCTGCGAATGGCGAAGAATCCTAAGAAGAGCGCGCCGACGACCAAGACGCCAATCATCCAGCCTTTCTTCATGCGATTTCTCCAAGAGGCTCCCACCCCCGGCGGATCTCCGGGGCGAGTTGGCGCTTGGCATCTGCTGGTTCTTGATCAGACGGTTGGTCCACGGTCTTTCCTCACAAACGTGTTATGTGTCATGGGCCTCTCGCCGTACCAGACTGTGCACGATAGGCACCAGGAGAAGCGTCATCATCGTCGATACAAGCAACCCACCAATGACGGCGCGCGCCAGCGGCACATTGCTCTCGCTCCCTTCACCGAAGCCGATCGCAATGGGCAGGAGCCCGAGGATGGTCGCCAGGGCCGTCATGAGAATCGGCCGCATCC
>JBOHOS010000355.1:0-2375 GCA_050731295.1 Nitrospiraceae bacterium
CCGGAATTGGATGGAATGAGGGTATCGAGATCTTTCATTTTCCCATCGCTGTACAAAAAACCGCGTGAGCCGCTCGTTCCCACGATCTGCCCTGATTGATTAATGCAGAGGGCATTGCTTTCTTTGCTTTCCAGCGTGCCGAGGTCTGTCATTTTACCGTCCGCGTAGAGAAAGGCATGCGGCTTATTGGAACCGGCCACATCGGCGCTGCCCACGATGTGACCGAGTTCATTGATGCTGGTCGCGCGGCTTTCCGTTCCGCCGAGCGTGCCAAGGTCGATCATCCTGCCGTTGTCATACAGGAACGCGTGCGTCTCCCCGCCGTATGTGCTCGAATACCCCACGACCTGGCCCGTATTAGTGATATCGGTGGCGACACTTTCCGTCCCGCCCAGGGTCCCGAGATCCGTGAACCTGCGGCCTCGATAGAGAAAGGCGTGACGCTCCGAGGGGAAGTGTTCACCTGCGACCGGGATGAGCGTATACCATCCGACGACTTCGGCGAGGTCGTTGATCGCCAGGGCCATGCCCGGCGGTCTTGCAAAGGCGGCGATGTCGATGAATTTCTCATGGCTGTAGATGTACGGGTCTCGCCCGATATTGCCGACGATCTGACCCCTCGCGTTGATGCCCATCGCTCGACAGCCGATTCCGCCGCAGGTATTGAGATCAATGACCTTCGCACCGCTGTACCACCATCCTCGAAATCGTGTCGCGCCACTGCCGGCCGGCACGGCCCCCACCATCTGGCCGCTGTTGTTCAGGCCCTCGACAGTACCCCCCGATCCTATTGGACCGATATCTTTGATAGTGTATTTCTCGGCTGCGTCGGCGGTCCCTGCGGTCAGACCGATCGCGATCGTGACCGCGATGAGCCCATAGCTCAACCATGATATTGGTCTCAGCGCTCGTGAGCGTCTCCTCCGAGCGCAGTTCATAGCAGTCGCGCAAATCATCATGACCTCAGGACGCGCCTTCTTCTACGTTAGGGGGCGTCTAAGGGAACCGACACGCTGATGGCTCCGGCGAGGTCTCCCTCCTCGGCGCCTTCTTTGGGATGCCCGGAGATATCTATACTCCCTGCCGGACTCCCGTGGCACTTCAGACAGTCCTTTGTATAGTAAATAGGGGTGAGAACCCGCAAAGTCTTTTCGTCATCCGTAGTTCCTTGAATCGTGACGGATGGGCTGGGTTGGGTCAACAACCGCTGGAGCACGGCTTCTTCGTATGCGTCCGGCGCATTCTTCGGATTACGCGGCTTCAGCGTGGTCTGCTTGAGAGTGACATGTGACTGCGTGGAAAACCGCTCGGCGACCCGGCTGCCGAAGCTCGCGGGAATGAAATTCTTATATCCGACCCCCGGTTTGTTGATCACCGCTTGAGCCTCGGCCACCACCTCGTTGCCGGCTTCGATCAACTGGCGCAGTAATGCACTCGCCATCGGTGGAAGTTTGTATTCATCCAGATTTTTGATGTCCATGCCCGTTCTGGCTCGGAACTCGTCAGTTACTTGTTGCTCGAATACCGCCGGCGTGAATCCTTTATCCCCCCGAGCCGGATCGTCGATTAACGGCTGGTTCCGTTCTATCACGACCCTCCCGGCACTGAGCAGCACGCCGAGCAGGTGCGCAGTTTCCTCCGCCTCACCCCGGGTCACGGCCGCGGCGGTGTGGAGCGTCAGGACTACGACGGCAATCGACGCCGTGATCAACTTGCTGTACAGATAATTCTTCATACTGGCGCCTTTCTACCAGTAAATCGATTGCATCGAGGTCTCAGCGCGCCGCGGCGAACGCCGGTGTCCACCGGACGACATCGACCTCATGCATACACACCCATATCGCGTAGGATTTAGCATATTCCTTTTCAATGCCTTTAAGAATGGCGTCAACGATCTCTTTGGGCGCAGTGAGAATCATTTGAATATTGTCAGTGACATCGGCGGGACCGCTTCGCTCACCATGTTTTCCTTTTCCGTACGCGATATCCGTGATGGTGTATCCCTGAGCCCCAGCCTGTCTGACCAATTCTTTCAGTTTGGATTCCAGCACCTGCTCCGCTACGATTGTCAGCAGCGTCGTGCGTTCTAACTGCATGTTCCACCTCCCCTTCATGCCGAGCGTAGACTAGCCGGTGGTTTACAACCAGGCGCATAAAGTGCAAGACATGATCCCAACGGCTGCGAAATGGAAGGATGCGGTAAGCATTGGCGCAATAGGGAGATCTGATTCATGAAGGATGCGCTGCCATGTTCACCTGATCTGCGATGCGCCGAGCGGCGCGTGCGAATCCGCTCATTTCTTTGCCGCGAAAAGTGACGACCAGAGAAGCGGGGCTTCTTTGATTATGATCGCTGATAACGATCTCCTACACAG
>JBOHOS010000356.1:0-2639 GCA_050731295.1 Nitrospiraceae bacterium
GTCGCTACATTACATCTATGCACGTGGCGCATACATCATCACCACCATACCGACTAGACAGATGGCTGCTCCAGCGGCATCGAACCGGTCCGGCCTTGTGCCATCGAAGCCCCAGCCCCAGAGAAGGGAGAGCACGATAAACATCCCACCATACGCGGCATAAACTCGGCCGAAGTGTGCCGGTTGAAATGTCGGGATAATCCCGTATGCGATGAGGATTACGGCACCGGCGACGGCATAGCCGATCGGTTTCCCTTCCCGCAGCCAGAGCCATACGAGATAGCCGCCGCCGATTTCACACAATCCTGCGAGCACGAAAAGGCCGATTGAAGCTGGGATCGACATAAGTTCTCCTCTGGAGGTAAGAATCCATCAAAACTGTTCGATTCTGAACCGGCGTCAGACCCTTTCTTTCTGCGCCTGAGACGAATCTAACACGACTCTTGCGGCTCGCTGTGCCCACGCTTCTCGCACACGCTCTTCCCAGACGTACAGACTCGGCAGGACCAGCAGGGTCAAGGCGGTGGACGTCACGAGGCCGCCGATGACCACGGTCGCTAATGGTTGCTGCACTTCCGCCCCGGCGGAAGTCGAGAAGGCCATCGGCACAAAGCCGAGGCTTGCCACCAGGGCCGTCATGAGAACTGGCCGCAGACGAATCATAGCCCCTTGCGTGGCTGCTTCCTCACGCGAACGCCCCTGTTTCTGCAGATCGAGAATGTAAGACATCAGCACGACGCCATTGAGGACAGCGACGCCGAACAGCGCTATAAATCCGACAGCGGCCGAAATCGAAAACGGCATGCCGCGGAGCGCCAGAGCGATGACGCCGCCGGTGGCGGCCAGCGGCACATTCAGAAAAATCAGGATCGCCGGACCAACGGCGTTAAAGGTCGAGTAGAGGAGCACGAAGATGAGAAACAAGGCGATCGGGACGACGATCGCCAATCGCGTAGACGCCTCCTGTAATTGTTGGAACTGTCCGCCCCATTCGATCCAATACCCTTTTGGTAATCGCACCTGGGCCTCGACTGCGCGTTGCGCCTCGGCCACGAAACTCGCCAAATCTCGGCTTCGCACATTGGTTTCCACCGCCAGGCGCCGGTGGATATTTTCCCGGCTGATCTGCGCCAAGCCGGTCTCCGTCCGAATGTCGGCAAGCTGACTGAGGGGTATCTGCCGGCCTGTGGGATCGGCTACCCGAATTTCCTTGATCCGGTCGAAATTGGTCCGGTCTTCAGGCCGAAAGCGGACCTGAATGAAAAAGCGCTGATTGCCTTTGATAACCTGTCCCGCGACGCGTCCACCCAGGGCTTCGACGGTCCCGAGAATCTCTGAGGCATTGATGCCGTATCGAGCGATGGCCTCGCGGTTAATGATGACCCGCAAGTACGGCATGCCCGCGACTTGCTCGGCTTTGGTGTCGGCGGCGCCCTGGACCCCGGAGACCACTTGCACCACCCGATCGCCCAGCCGTTTGAGTGTGTTCAGGTCTTCGCCGAAAATCGTAATGGCGATATCGGAGCGCACCCCGGCGATCAGCTCCTGCACCCGCAACTCAATGGGCTGAGAGTAACTAAAGATGGTGCCGGGCACTGCCGCCTTTAACGCCCGATCGAAGACCTCAATCAGGTCAGCTTTCGTGTGAGCCGTCTTCCATTCCGACTGGGGCTTCAAGATAATATAGACGTCGCTGACCTCCACCCCCATCGGATCGGTTGCGATCTCAGGACGACCGGTGCGCGGGACGACGGTGACGACTTCCGGAAACTGCTGCAGCACCTGCCCGATCCGGGTCGTACTCTTGACGGATTCCTCTAAGGCCACACTGGGGAATCGCCAGGCTTGCAGCGCGACGGCTCCCTCATCCAACTTGGGAATAAATTCTGCCCCCAGAGCGGACGCGAGCACTAGGCTTCCGGCAAAGATGAGGGCGGCAGCGGCGGCGGTGATCACCGGATGCTGCAGGGTCTGGGACAAGAGAGGCTGGTAGATCCGTTTAGCCCAGCGCACTACCCACGTCTCTTCTTCACTGACTTCTCTGCGGAGGAAGAGGCTCACGAAGACCGGGGCCACCGTGAACGCGAGGACCAGAGCCGCCACGAGCGCAAAGATGACGGTCAGCGCCATTGGTCGGAACATCTTTCCCTCGACGCCTTGCAGCGTCAAAATCGGCAGGTAGACGATGATGATGATGCCGACGGCAAAGAAGATCGGGCGGAGGACTTCCCGGCCGGATCGCAGAATCACTTGCCGGATCTCTTCGGGGCTCGGCCGGCGTCGCGCTTCTTGTCGCCGCTCCGCCAAGTGCCGCATGATATTTTCAATCATCACGACCGACCCATCCACGATGAGGCCGAAATCGATCGCCCCGAGACTCATGAGGTTACCTGAAATGCCGGCAGCCAGCATGCCGGTAAGCGCGACCAACATCGATAGCGGGATCACCGACGCCACGATGAGGCCCGCCCGAAGGTTGCCGAGCAGGAGAAACAGCACGGCGATCACGAGGAGAGCGCCTTCGGTTAGATTGATGGCGACCGTCTTAATGGTGTTGCGGACCAGGTCGGTTCGGTCATAGTAGGGGTCCACCGTCACGCCTGGGGGGAGCGACTTCTGGATCTCCTTGAGTTTCGCTT
>JBOHOS010000357.1:0-1348 GCA_050731295.1 Nitrospiraceae bacterium
AATCACGGCTGCAGGATACCATAGCGGCCTATCCGCAGCCGGTAGACTGAACGGATGGAGCATACGGATATCCGCATCGGAGTGATCTCGGACCAAGATTCGCATTTCTCTCGCCAGCTCCTTCGAAAGAAGTCATCGTCCCTCACGGTACAACGCACCACGAAAGTTGGTTGACGAGGAAGGTCAGAACTTTGGAGCCAAAGAGCTTTCAAGGAGAGATTCCTGGTGTTCTCATGCCGCCTGTTGCATAGTACGGCATCTCTTCGTCATCCAATCCGAAGTGATGACCGATCTCATGAACGACGGTATCCCGCACTTCCTGGATGACCTCATCCGTCGTCCGGCACAACCGGAGGATCGGGCCGCGATAGATCGAGATGCGGGCCGGCAAATGACCGCCGGAATCAAAAAACGATTCCGCATCGATCGCCGTGCCGGAATAAAGACCCAGCAGATCGTCTTCGGATTCGAGCTCCAGTTCGTCCAGCACATCCCGAGAAGGCTCCTCCTCCACCACGATCGCGACATTCTTCAGCAAACGCCGGTATTCATCGGGCAACCCATCCACCGCCCGGCGGATGAGGTCCTCAAACTCCTCGGGAGTGATCGACAGGGAGCGTGTACGGCGACGAGGCATACTAAAATTCCAGCAGGTAGCAAGTAGCGGGAAGCGAATGGCTAGACGACCCGCACGAATGCTATTCACTATTCGCTCTGTGCTGCCTCCTATTCGCTGCTCGCTCGTTTAACGACCGCCCAGGGCCGGTATAAACGGCGTCCCCGATTTCGGCTGCCCTTGCACCCTTCCATGCTGGCGAAGAGGCGGAGAATCCCAAATGACTTTGTTCCCCGGCGCCAAGGTCGCCGCTTCCATGAAATGCCGCCGGCCCGAAGCCTCGTCTCCAAGCGCATTCAGAACCCAACCGAGGTTGTAATGCGCCTCGGCTAAGGAGGGCTGCGCCTTGATGGCCGCTTCGTACTGAGTCCTTGCGGCATCCCACTGAGCTGCCTGAAAGAAACGGTTGCCTTCCTCCATCATCGCGACGACCGCAGGCTCCGTGCCGGCAGGGGCGCGAAGCGTCCGGCCGGACTGTTTGGGGGTCACGCAGGCGAAGACGGCCATCCCTATGGCCAGCAAGAACAACATCATCCGCATCGTCACGGTCCTCCTGTGATCGGAACGGCTTTTCCACTACGTAGGAACACGAGTTGAAAATTCACGCTGTCGAGCCCCAACGATCGCGCCACGGCTTCACGATACACACGCCCCTGGGTCTCATATTCGGCGGCCCGGCTCTGGAGCGCCTCCGTTTCGACTCGGTCCGTCTTATAATCGGCCACCCACACC
>JBOHOS010000358.1:0-13411 GCA_050731295.1 Nitrospiraceae bacterium
AATCAAGAAGGAAGGCGTGCTCCCAGACATCCATCACGAGGATCGGGACGAAACCGGCGACATTCCCCATTTCGTGAAGTGTGATCCAGTGATTAGACAGGCGACCATTCGCCGGGTCTTGATAACAGATGGCCCACCCCACACCCCTCATCTTGCCGACACCCGTAAAATCCGCTTTCCAGACGTCGTAGCTGCCGAAGGTATTTTCGGCGGCTTGCAAAAAAGCCGATTGCCGTCCGGGATCGCCCGAGGCGCCGTTCTTCAGGTTCCCAAAGTAGAACTCATGCAGCGCCATCCCGTTGTATTCGAACCCGAGGCGTCGCGTCAATTCGGAGTAGGCAGGCATCTCTTCTTGATCGACCTTCCCATCCTTCAAGAATTCGCCGATCTTCTCGTTCAAGCGATTCGTTTCTTTCACATACCCCTCATACAACTTAAAATGCATGTCCAGTGTCTGATCAGAAATCCCGTTCAGCCCATGCAAATTGAATGACTTGGCTTGATAGGCATCCTTGCTCTTCATCGCACTCTCTCCTTTCATGGAGTTTTGCCATCCCGAGGACCCCTTGGGTTTACTATGACGGTAACCAGCGTACGGCTCTATCGGCATCACCCCTAACCTGCTGTCCTATCTGCGCCGCGATGAAAGACGGCAAAGGGCGTACGTAGTGATCTCGGCAGGCCATTGCGGCGACTCCAGCCCATCAGGAATCCGCGGGCAACGCTGTTCAATCCGGCAGCTGCGCATCTGTTGGTCTACGACCGTCCCAAATCTCTGCAATCGACCAACCCGAGAACCCGTCGCGCGCAACCGCCGATCCTAACCTGTCAAAAAGAGCGTCGGGCGAGAAACTGCTCCCACAGCCGCTTCCACGTCGTCCAGTTATGGGTGCCGCGCGTCTGTAAGACATGGTCGAGCGGAAGAAGTTCTGACAAGAGGCGATGTCCGTGCGCGAACTTGTCCCGATCGCCATACGCGAGATAGAGGTCCGGCAATCCTGGCGCCGGGTGTTCATACCGCTTGAGCCACGCCCACAAGCTTCTTTGATAGTCGTTCTTGATCGGATCGCCCGATAACCATTGCCTGACGCCGCCTGCGCCGGAGATCTCCTCGATGATACGGGAATCTCCAAGAAACGGAGCGAGCGCCACGATGCCGGCGATATCGCCGGGATGCTCGCGAGCGTAGAGCAGTGCGCCTAAGCCGCCAAGCGAAATGCCCGCCAACCAGATCTCTCGATAGCCCTTGTCGCGGGCTGGGGCGATCACATCATGCTTGAGCCGTTCCAGAACCGTTCGATTGGCATAGTATCCGTAGTGGGCATCTACGGCGACTAGGTCTACCGACAAGCCTCTTCGCTGCACCGGTTCGGCGAATCCATGGAATTCATAATCCTCCTTCGTATCGTCGATGCCGGGGAGGAGCACGATGAGGCGCCGGCCTCTTTCCTCGCCCCGGCACTCGAACTGCCGCACGGCGAGCGGAGTCACGGTGTGGAGCAGGCGGCCGCAGATCGGAAATCGCAACGCCAGCCGGCACAAGACGCTTCGTTGTGCTCTTCTCCAATACCGCACCGCCTAGCTCGCGTGCGTCCACGTGACCCGATAACAGCCTTGGGTGTCACGGAGAAACTCATCCAGTTGTTTCAGCGTCAAGGCGGGAGGCAACGGATAATGCCCGTCGAGTTTATGCCGCAGGTCGAAGTAATACCGGACAAAGACCGCGAAGTCGCGGGGGAACGCCTTCTCATCCACCCCCAGAAAGTCTCCATGCTTCCTTGCGTATCCGAAAAGCCGGCGCCATTGCTCGATGGGAACCAAGCCGATGGAGTCCACGCCATGGGAGAACAGCATGACATAGATCTCGTCGAACGCGTCGCTTCGCCGCAGATAGGCATCGAGCGCTCGAAAGGACGGCTCCTTGTTGAACACCATCCAGAACGGGACTGATCCCGTGCGGATGGTCCAATACGGTTCCATGAGAATGAACGAGTCCACGAGGAGGCGGTGACCTTGGACTCCCCGATACCGATTCCACCAGCGGTACAGGTCCGCCACCAGGGGACTCATGTCTTCGGGCTGCTCAAAGACGACCCGCTGAACTCGGAAGCCATGCTTCCGTGCAAACCGTTGGACGTCCTCTCCGAGCGAAGGTTCCAAGCCCCACTCCGCTTCGGGGCTTTGCCCGTCCGGCGGCGGCGGTTCCCATACGGTGCGATGCGACCCGTGGCGTTTCAAATAGTCGGTCACGCGCGGTCCGCCATCCTGTAATTCTTCGACGGTGGCTCCGCCCAGCGCGCCGAATTGAAAGACATGGCGGTCGCCGTATCGGGTCGTCGGCCAAGCGAGCCGGCAATCCATGAGCACAATCGTTCCTCCTGGTTGCAGCGATTCCAGCAGGAAGCGCTCGTAGGCCTCTCCCAGCGTGCGCCGCTTCAATCGGAAATAGCTCATTTGCTGAATCATAAGTCGGTCCTGCACCGGATCATGCATATGGTGCAATTGCAAGGCAGGATTGTGCCGTAGAATCAGGTCAGCCGGTCCTTGGACACCAGCCCGCCACGAGCGATCATCACACCCACCCGCCCCAGACGTTATCTCACCCGCCCAGCCCCGAACCGGCCAAGACCGGCTCTTTGCTGTTTCCACCCGCCCACCCCGAGCTGGCCGAGACCAGCTCTTTTCCCAAGGACGCGCACCTTCCCGTTCATCACACCCACCCACCCCAGGCGCGCCAAGACGCGCCTCTTCCCGCCTCCCGAGAGCCCACTCAATATCCTGCTGGGGCTCGTCCGGATGCACGCCTGATCGCGCCACAGGCACGAGGAAAGTTTGCGGAAGCCAGGGAATGCCGAGCGCCGCCCACAGATGCACCGCCGCTCCATTAGAGGAGCCGACAACAGCCGCCGGATAGGCGCGCCTGGGATACAGGCTCGCCATCCATTCCGCCACCCGTTCTCCGTCCACAAGAGGAAGCGTGCGAGGAGCGATGGCTTCAGACCATCCGCTCCAGATGTAGACTTGCTCCTGAATCGGCTTGGGCATGGCATTGACCAGACCTGCCGCCAGTTTCATTCCCGGCGCGATCCATCTCGGCATCGTGCCAAGGAGAGGAAAATCTTTGCCTCGCAAATAGCCCGCGAGCGCCCGCAACATGGCCGTCGCGGAATCGAAGTCGGCCAGGTATCTCGCCTGGGATTCCATCTCGCCCCTTCCCCGCTACAGGTTCAGAAACGGTCTCATCACCTCCACGAATTCGCGTGGCGCCGTGTAGTTGATCGTATGCGCTTTGCCGGGCAGAATCCTTAATTCACCATACGGCAACAACCGAGTCACTTCCTCGGCCCATCTCTGCGGCACTAAGGGGTCTTTCTCACCGCGCACAACGAGAGTCGGCGCGGTAACCTTCGGCAGTTTGTCCTCGATTCGGTCCGCCAGCGCCATCACGATCGTTCCCCGAACGCGCCGAAGCCCGGCGGCGAGATAGTCCTTCATGGTGATCCAGCCCAATCCCGGGGCTTCACGCGCGGAATTGAGCAGCAGCCGGCCCAGCTGCCGCCACACAGTGCGCGCCCTCGGATCCACCGTTGGCCCCTGAAACACAAGCCGGTCGATTCGATGGGGGTGGCGTAGCGCAAATTCCGCCAGGATTTGGCAACCGAACGAGTTGGCGACCAAATGCGCCGTCGAAATGGTCATGGCATCCATCCACCTAGCGATCGCATCGGCCAATTCCGGTAAGGTTAAGACGTCGGATGGTTTGTAACTCTTGCCATATCCGGGTAGATCGACCGCATAGACGCGACAGAGCGGTGCGAACTGCTCCGCCGTGGGCACCATGTACCGACTGGAAATCACCAGACCATGAACCAGCACGACGACCGAATTGCGCTGAGGACGCGGACAGCCCACATTCGCGCGCGAATGCACAATACCACCCGGCACTTGTGTCCAGAGACTGGCGAGTTTCATCGAATACGCATCCGCAGACACCTCTCATGTCATCCTGGGACCGACACAGGATCTTTGCTATCGGGGAATGACAAGCTTTATTGTAGAATTTTATGGTAGTGCCGCGTGGGCCGGCACGTAGGCGACCGAGGACGAGCCCGTGATGCTTTGCCTTCGAGGTCGGGCGATTGGTTGCAGTAGCCGACCGATGGCACTCGGTTTGCATTTCACGTGCAACGCCGGAACTCCATTCCACGGAACATCAGAACGTGTGACGAGTTGCGACGATCGCAGTGACGAATCGAATCCCCATATTAACCCCCGGGCGCAACTGCTGGAGTATCGACCATGCGGCGCGAGTCGCGTTCTTGATCGACGGCGACGCTTACTTCCGAGCCTTCCGCGCCGCCGTCGCGCAGGCCCGTCATTCCGTCCTCATCCTCGGATGGGATTTCGACACGCGCCTGGTGATGGTTCGTGACGGACCCATCGATGCCTACCCGGTGCGGCTCGGCGACTTTCTACGAGCCGTCCTGGCCCGCCGGCGTGAGCTTCACGTGTATGTCCTGAATTGGGACTTTCACATGATTTACTCATTCGAGCGAGAATGGTTGTCGCGATACAAGTTGAGCTGGCAACGCCGATTTCATTTCAAGATGGACAACGACCACCCCGTCGCCGCGTCGCATCATCAAAAGGTCGTGGTGGTGGACGACCTCGTCGCCTTTGCGGGCGGATTTGATCTCGCGCAATGCCGCTGGGATACGCCGGAGCATCTTCCCGACGATCCGCGAAGAACTGCGTTCGACGATCCGGCCTGCCCGCCGTTTCATGACGTTCAAATGCTGGTGAGCGGAGCGGCGGCCGGGTCTCTCGGAAAGCTCGCGCGAGAGCGGTGGGCGCGCGCGACGAACGAATCAATCCCGGCTCCCACGGCTTCACTCAATGATCCCTGGCCGGCGCATGTCAAACCGGACATCGACGACGTGCCGGTCGCGATCGCGCGAACGGAACCGCAACATGCGGGTCGACCGGAGGTGCGGGAGGTGGAAGGACTGTTTATCGATGCCATTCGCGCCGCCCATCGCTTCCTCTACATTGAAACACAGTATCTGACGTGCAACCGGATCGCCGATGCCTTGGCGGCCCGCCTGGAGACAGCCGAGGGACCCGAGGTTGTCCTGGTCCTGCACCCGAACAGCGGCGGTTGGTTGGAGCAGTATACGATGGATGTATTACGTGAACAGGTGTTGGAAGTCTTGCACGCAGCCGACCGACACGGCCGCCTGATGGTCTATTACCCGCACGTCCCGGGTCTGGGCGAACGGTGTATGACGGTCCACAGCAAGGTCCTGATCGTCGATGATGAGTTCGTCCGGGTGGGATCGGCCAATCTGAGCAATCGGTCGATGGGATTTGATACGGAGTGCGATCTCGCCATCGAGGCCGGCGGCGAGCACCGTACGCGCCAGGCTATTACTGCGGTACGGAATCGGTTGCTCGGCGAGCATCTCGGGGTCACCCCGGAGACGGTCGCGGAACGGTTTCGCAACGCGCCCTCGGCCATCGCGGCCGTCGAGAGTCTCCGTGGAGATCAGCGCACCCTGAAGCCGTTCACACGCGACCTGTCTCCCGGCGTCGATTCGTGGTTGCCGGATTCGGATCTCATCGACCCGGATCGACCGCTGGATCCCGACGTGGTGGTGGACCGTTTCGTTCCGCCACAGCAACGCCAACCCGCCGGACGCCGCATCCTGACCGGAGCCGTGATCTTGCTGGGCCTGCTTGGCATCGCCGCCGCCTGGCAGTGGACTCCCTTGCGCGCCTGGCTGGATATCGACCGATTGGTCGGCGTGGTGACCGCTTTTCAGGACAGCGATGCGGCGCCATTCATCGTGATCGGCGGGTTCATCGTGGGAGGCTTGGTCGTTTTTCCCGTGACGGTCCTCATCGCGGTCACCGTGCTGGCCTTTGGCCCCCTGCTGGGCTTCACCTATTCACTTATCGGGATGACGTTGAGCGCAGTGGCTACATATGGCATCGGCCGCGCACTGGGACGCCATGCCGTGCATCGTCTAGCCGGCTCCCGTCTCAACCGGCTCAGCCGCCGGCTGGCGAAGCGAGGACTGCTGACCGTGATCGCGGTGCGGGTGCTGCCGGTCGCTCCCTTTACCATCGTCAACATGGTCGCCGGGGCATCGCACATCGGCTTTCGCGACTTCTTGCTGGGGACGATCATCGGGGAGCTTCCCGGCCTGGTGGCCATGTCCGCCTTCTTCGATCACGTATGGGCCGCGATTCGCCATCCCGGTCCGAAGACGTTCCTGGTGCTGGTCGCGCTGGCCGCCGCGATCGTGGCGGGAGCCTGGGCACTGCGGCGTTGGCTCAGTCGGCAGGATCGTCACTCGCTATCCGTGAATCGGAATCGTTAACCGAAAGGACCGCTGTCGGCCTTCAGTTTCAGTCGTGCTCCATTCGATGTCTCGAGCTGAAAGCTGATGGCTGACCGCTTCCCATGCGCCTCAGTCTCGCGACCTACAACATCCATAGCTGCGTCGGGACCGACGGCCGGTATGATCCCGACCGCACGCTCGGCGTCCTGCAGGAGCTGGATGCGGACGTGATCGCGTTACAAGAGGTCGATTCACGCGAACACCGCGGATTGGAACTGCTCACCTGCGTGGCGGGTGAGACCGGCTTGCAGGCCATCCCGGGTCCCACGCTGCTTCGGCAGAATGGGCATTTCGGGAATGCGATCCTGACTCGTCTGGCGGCTCGTGAGATCCGGCGTTTGGATTTGACCTATACCGGCCGCGAGCCGCGCGGGGCGCTCGATGTCGATCTGGACTGTGGCCGCATGACGTTACAGGTTATTGCAACCCACCTCGGCCTGAACCCGGCGGAACGGCGGACGCAGGTCAAGCAATTGCTCGATCGCTTCGGCACCAAACATTGTGTGTTGATGGGGGATTTGAACGAATGGTTCTTGTGGGGACGCCCGTTACGCTGGCTCCAGGCCATTTTCGGCAAGACACCCGCTCCGCTCACCTTCCCCGCCGGGTATCCGATTTTCGCCTTGGATCGGATCTGGGTACGCCCTGCGGAATCCCTGGTGACCGTTCATGTCCATGCCACCCCGCTGTCTCGGATCGCTTCGGATCACCTGCCGCTGAAGGCGGTCATCGAGTGCTGACGGAAAAGAAGCAGCCAGGACCAGCCTAACTCCTGCTCCGGCTCGCGCGCCCTCCTTGCCGGGACGAAGACTTTGAAGACCCGGTCCGGCGGCCTTCGCGTTTGAGCGCGTTGGAGCTCGCCCGGGACCGCTTGGGGGAGGGCTTCTGCTTTCTCCCGCTTTGCCCCGTTCGGTATGCCCGCTCGGCGCTTCGCCTCGTCTTGTCCGACGTCTTACCCTTGCCGGGCGGCTTGAGTTTCACACCGGCCCGCCGAGCTTTCGACAACCCAATGGCAACAGCTTGCTTCCTGGACCGCGCGCCGTGCTTGCCCTTCTTCACATGGTCTATTTCCTCCCGGACGAATTCACCTGCTTGGGTGCTCGGAGCTTTCCCCTGGCGTTTCTTCTTGTAAGCGCGGCGCAACGTCTTCTTTTCAGGCATCTCTCTCCTTCCTCGTCAGGTGCGATTTCCCCGCCGACTTCCCGAGTAGTCTCGGCAGCGTGTCGTCACACTCTGGATAACCCCGCCATAGCTGTCTCCTCGACGGGGTCCAGCTTGACCTTCATCCATCCTGGCTGTCGGGTATCGAACGCCTTGTACGCATCAATGACCGAGGTCAGCGGTTCATTCTGTGTCAGCACCTTTGCAGGGTTGACGACTCCGCTTCGGACCAGGTCCAACAGCATCGGAATATATTTTCGGTGATTGCAGTTCCCCATCTTTACTGTCAAATTCTTATTGGCGGCCTCGCCGATCGGAAAAAACCGCGCCGTCTGTGGATAGACGCCGATAATCGATAGCGTACCGGCTTTCGCCAAGGCCTGTATCGCCCACGTGAGCGCCTGCGACGGCGCGTCCCCCGGCTGCCAATTGTCACCCTTCGGCTTGGTCTGCGGCGCGACTTCTTGAACTTCCTTCCGGAATTGCGTCGCTTGCTCTTTGCCTCCCGATGCCCCGCTCTGCGGTTTACTGGCGTCTACACCGACCGCGTCGATCGCGCGGTCCACGCCGATTCCGCCGGTCAGACGCAGGATCACCTCCACTGGATCTTCGGCGCTGAAATCGATCACCTCCGCGCCCTGCCCCTTGGCCATTTCCAAGCGCGACAGGATTGTATCCACCGCCAGGACCCGTCCCGCGCCGCGAAGCTTCGCGCTGGCAATTGCGAACTGTCCGACAGGACCACAGCCGAAGACCGCGACGGTATCCCCCGGCCGAATCTCGGCGAGCTCCGCCCCGAAATAGCCGGTCGGAAAAATGTCGGAAAGCAAGATGGCTTGCTCATCGGTCACATTGTTGGGCAGCTTGACCAACCCGACATGGGCATAGGGCACCAAGGCCTTCTCGGCCTGTAAGCCCTGAAAGAGACCCGTCGTTTTCGGACCCCCGTAGAAGGCGGTACCGGCCCGGGGTCCGTTGGGATTGGCATGATCGCACTGCGCCTGATAGCCTGCTCGGCAGTACGAACACGACCCACAGGCAATCGTAGAAGGAATCACCACCCGATCGCCGATCCGCAGGTTCCGCACGTCAGGTCCGAGCTCTTCCACGATCCCGACACCTTCGTGGCCGAGAATGGTCCCCGATTCCATACCCGGCATCGTCCCTCGGACCATGTGAAGATCCGTCCCGCAGATCGCACTGGCCGTGAGCCGCACAATCGCATCGGTCCGATTTTTGATCCGCGGCTCCGGTTTTTCGGTCAAACGAATGTCACCGATCCCGTAGAAGACGACCGCTTTCATCGCGTGCCTCCTTGGTCTACAGTCGAAGCAATAAGCGATGCCCGCGCTACCGTTTTGGTTCCGCGGGCTCCGAAACGTACTCGAGCACTTCGCCGCTGAGCTGCGTGTCCTGCGTGTGGACTGCAAGATCGCCCAGCGAGACGATACCGACGAGCCGCTTCTCGCGATTGAGCACCACCAGCCGGCGAATCCGGTTCTCGACCATCAGCATTGCCGCCTCTTCCACGCTGTCGTCTTCGAAGGCGTACCGGATATCGGGCGTCATGGCATCACGAATGGAGACCGTCTTGAGGTCACGCTTCTCTCCGATACCGCGCACGATGATATCTCGATCCGTCAACATGCCGAGGAGACGATCGCCGTCACAGACGGGGAGGACGCCCACATCAAGCGTCTTCATTTTTTCAGCGGCCTCTTCCAACGATGCATCAGGGTGAATGACTTCAACCTGGCGCGTCATGACCTCCCTGAGCTGCCTTCCGGACCCGGCGTCCCGCCAGCGGCGTCCGGACAGCCGACTGCGACGGCTGGTTTGGCCTCTCCGTTCATTCGTCCCTTGCCAATCGATGTCGAAGAGGCGCGTGACCTCGCGGTTGGTCATCCCTCGCGTGAGGAGCGCCAAACCGACCGCCGCTATGCCTGCACCCAGAGCGTTGCGTTGCCGCGCTCCATAGAATGTCATCACGCTCCCCACTGCTCCTGCCACAAGCCGTGCCGACGGGGACCAATGGACCTGCATGAACTCGAACCGCGTGAATACCGGCGGCCGCCGAGCACTCCCCTGCAGACCGGAGACACCGTCGGCGTCCTGATGAACATCCAAGCGGTTCTCCACACGAGTGACGCCGGTAACGCGGGAGACCATCCCCAGCAAATAGTCCACCTCATCGGCCAATACCGGCCCGCTCAACGTCACGCATCCGTTTCTGGCCGTGACATCAATCGCGCGCGGGTGCCGAACGAGCATTCCGAGCTTGGATCGGACGCGCTCCACCAGCACGTCGTCTCCGACCGGTTTGGTCTTCGTTATCACGGATTTCATCCGCGAGAACAGGCCCACAACTCGATTCCGCGCATCACGTGCGGTCGTTTCAGCCGCCTCGCCGGTTTGGCGAGCCGAGCTGACGGCTTGATCCCAGACCATGGCCCGCCGCCGTTTCCCCCGATCCGGATCGAACAGGTACATGAGACCGGCGCCGACTCCGGTGCCTCCCATGAGAGCCATTCCTTTATTCATACATCCCCTCCACTTCATCTGTTGATCTGATGATTTGTTTATTGAACGATTGAATGAAGCCGGCCAAATCAGCAGATCAGCAAATCAATAAATCAGCAAATTTCTCATTAGGCCGCCTTTGCGCCTGCCGCGGCCATCCGTCGGCACAGGTCGGCGCACCGACGACACTCTTGCGCGCATGGCCCGCACAGCGCATGGTGCGGCGCATGCTGTTCGCACGCCTCCGCGCACAGATCACACACCTCGGCGCACAGCCGGCAGAGCCGGTCGGAAAGCGGCGAGAGCCGACTCATCCATTGACCGGCCAGCACGCAGATATCCGCACATTCACGGCACAACCGGATGCACCGTTCCATGAGCTGGGTATCGCCCTTGTGCTCCATTCCGATCATGTCGTCGCTGCAGGTATTGCAGATCTGGGCACAGCTAAAGCACGCCGCGATACAGTCTTTCATCTGTTGGTTCAGTCCGCGCTTGTCGTGATGCATGATTTCCCTCCTTGTGGGATCCTGTCTGCCAGCGGCCGGCCTAACCATTCTCTTTTCTCTTTCAAGATAAGAAAAGAAAGGGATGAGCGGTATCGGCAAGAGGCTTACGCATTCGGCCTTTCGCAGGGAACGGCGTAGAAGATCTTCCGGCTAGACGTGCTGGTACGATGGGTAGGGACGGCCGGATAGCCAATGGCGCGCATCCGAACTGAACCGGCGCATAGCAATCGCCTGCCTGACGGACCGCAGCAGCACATGGCGCTCGACGGGCTTAAATAGCACATCATACGCCCCCGCCTCATAGGCCTGTCTTGCCAGAACCGCATCTCCGAATCCCGTCAAAATAATGAACGGGGTCCTCGGCCGTCTGTGCTTCACCTGCCCCAATAACGCGAGTCCGTCCATCCCGGTCAGCTTGAGTTCGGAAATGATCAGGTCATAGTCGATACGGGTGAGACTCGCCAACGCCGATCGACTGGACGCGCACGTATCGATCACCGCATCCGGAAGCCACAAGCCCAGTGTGCCGGGCAGCGCCTCCAAAAGAACTTCATCGCTATCGACCAGCAGGACCCGAGTCCTCTCCATGGTCTCCCCCCCTTGGTCTCGCGACGGCAACCGGTTCGGCTACAACAAGGTCGTCTCCGGAGGTGGAGTCGGGCTTCGAGGCTTCTGTCCGGTATCCCCATCGTACCGCTCCAAGAGACCAAGCGCTTCACGGGCGCGCCCTTTTGTTCTGACGATGACCAGGACGCGCCCGGAACGGATACCGGTCTCGAAATGCCGCGCCTCCGTCTCCGGAACGTCCAGCCCGACAAGGCCCCCGATCAATCCGCCGGCCGCCGCGCCAATCCCGGCTCCGGTGGCAATCGCCCCGCCGGTCAGCCCGAACGCCGACGCGAGCACTCCGCCTGCGAGCACGGGTCCGATGCCGGGGACAGCGAGTACCCCGGCGGCCACGAGAAATCCGGCCAGCCCGCCTAAAAGTCCGCCGCCGAGCGCTCCTTTGACGGCCTCCTCGCCGGCCTTCGTGCCTGTTTCCCCGATTAATTCGCCCTCATCGGTGCGGTTGCGCATGGCCAAGCCGATTTGTTCTTCGGTAAACCGCGCGGCCTTAAGCGCGCGCACGGCATTCTTGGCGGATGCGAGATCGGGAAAGAGACCTCCCACGATTCCGCGGTCGGCCGTTTCGCCTTCGCCCGGCGAAGCGCCTGGACTGACGCCTCGACTCTGATTGGTGGCAACCATGTTCGTCCTCACAAGTCCTGGTTACGTTCCGCTTATTCGGTTTCGCCTTTGGCCCTGTAATAATCCGTCACGGGCAAGGGGTTCACCGTGGTGGCCTGCAGTCCTTTCTGGCCGGTTTCCACGTTGAACGCAACCTCCATTCCATCCTGGAGATCCTCGAACGCCATGCCATGCACGGCATTGCGATGAAAATACACTTCTTCGCCGCCATCCTGGAGGATGAACCCGTAGCCTTCATCTGTGAAGAGTGCGCCGATCACCCCTCGTATCGGCACCGGCGGCACTCGCACCTCATGCGAGGCGCGTTTCTCTCGGTATTTCTCCAACTCCGTTTCTATGGCGGAAAACGCGGCCCGGATGGCCTGCCGGAACGTCTCATCTTGCTTCCGCGCCGTGATGGTACGGCCCGGGATCTGGACGACCACGAGCGCCTCCGCCACCTCGTCCGCCTTCTTGTGCTCATTCCTGCTCAAGGTGACACGCGCATGCGTCATGTCCCTCCGTCCGGCCTTAAGACCGGCCACGTGCTCTTCTATCTCCGTCCTCCACTCCGGCCTCATCGATACCTGGCGACTCTCGATTTGTAGGTCCATGGGTTTACTCCGAACTTTTTTATCCAACCTTAAGGCTCTCCCTGAAGACTGTCCCTGCCCACGTGGGTGCAAATGCCAGGCCATTCCCATGGCTTCGAAAGCTGTGCCCCGATAGAAATGTCGGGATTTCCGCTGAGACGGCACGAGCATCCTGTCCCATTCAAGACAGGCTGTCCTCCGCCCAAGTCCTGACTCGCCCATTGCGCTGGACGCAAGAATGGTCGAACCTACGTAACATTGGCGGGTTGATTTTCCATTGCGCTGTACTAAGGTAGGGTAAGATGAGCGACATGTCCGAGCCATTCGACAAGGTCTTTCACAGCCGACGGGAAGCAGGTCAGGCTCTGGCCGAAAAGCTCAGCATGTACGCCGGTCGTTCGGACGTCGTGGTGCTGGCGCTGCCGCGGGGCGGCGTGCCCGTCGCCGCTGAGGTTGCACGCGCGCTTCGTGCGCCGCTGGATGTGTTTCTGGTTCGCAAACTAGGCGTGCCAGGCCATGAGGAACTCGCGATGGGCGCCATTGCCACAGGCGGCGTGCGCGTGCTGAACCAAGACATCATTCGCAAAGCCGGCATCACGCCCGACGCGATTGAAGCGGTCACCCGAACCGAAGAGCGGGAATTGCTCCGCCGCCAGGAGACCTATCGCGGGAATCGCGCCGCGAGATCAGTGCGGGACCGGACGGTGATTCTCATCGACGACGGGCTGGCAACCGGCTCTACAATGCGCGCAGCCGTCACGGCGCTCCGGCAACAGAAACCAGCCGGCATTGTCGTCGCCGTCCCGATCGCGGCCGCCGACACCTGCGAGGACCTGAAGGCCGAAGTCGATGAGATCGTGTGCGCGGTGACACCCGAACCGTTTTTCGGTGTCGGGCTTTGGTACGAAGATTTCACCCAGACAACCGACGACGAGGTGCGTGACCTGCTAGAGCAGACCGCACGCGCCCCACAGGATTAGCAGGGCAGGGGTATGAA
>JBOHOS010000359.1:0-1137 GCA_050731295.1 Nitrospiraceae bacterium
TCGCACATCTGGCCTCATCACCGAGGAGGAAAAGACAGGCATTGCAGGAGTATATCGTTTTGTGAGCCCAGGCGCGCACTCGCCTGTTGCACCGGGACTCTCCGAAGAAGAAATGGTTCGTCTTGGCCGAAGCCTAATAGCGTCGATGTGTTACTTTTTGGTAAAGCGACACAATGGGCAGCAGGCACGTTCCCAGAATTAGAATTAAGGGTAGAGGTTCTTTGAGGCTGCTCAAAACGGTCATCCAACAAGGCCCGAGGCGAAGAAAGCACCGGAGGCGTACCCTCGGGGGTACGTTGAGGATGCTTTCGAGCTGAGAACGCAGTTGGGGGCCGTTTTCAGCAGCCGTTATTCCAGCCGGGCGTGCTTCGCGCGTGTCCACACCATCCCCGTCTGTTCCTTCGAGCTAAACCCCAGTTTTTCATAGAACGCTTCTTTGTCTCTGGTACAGAGCCAGAAGAGTTCGACGCGTTTCAAGTCGGGATGGTGCAGGATGCGCTGCACGATTTCGGTGCCAATGTCTTGGCCTTGATAGTCGGGATGGACGATGACGTCCCAAATCGAGGCGCGGTAGACGTAGTCGGTTAAGACGCGGCCGAACCCCACCAGATGATTCTCATCCCACGCGGAGACGGCCACATCGGTATAGGTCAGCATCTCCCGCGCATCGTCTGCGGTGCGCCCCTTGGCCCACGGTGCCTGGGCGTACAGGCGGACGAGGTGAGACGGGTCGAAATCTTTACGGTCGGAGAAGGTGATCACGGTCTTGAGAGAACAAGGCTCCTTATATTAAAGTACGTCTCGTCCTGTTCGTGAGGTGAGGGATCATACCATGACGACCGTGAGAACGTGCCCTAAGTGCAGAAATTTGATGTGGCTCAAGGACGGCGATGTTGAACTCTTGGATGAGAATACGATACGCACGAAGTGCCCCCATTGTCAGGAACTCATCCGGTTCAAGTTGGTGACGGAGGGGTCGAATGCGGCCGGCCCCAAAATGGGCCACTGACAGGTTGCTGAAAATGACTTCCAGCGGCGTTCTCTGTCGCGAGGCCCGCACAACGTACTCACCCTGTACGCCTCGCGGTCCTCGCTCCTTGCGGCCTTGCCGGAAGTCATTTTGAGCAACCTATAAGC
>JBOHOS010000360.1:0-2120 GCA_050731295.1 Nitrospiraceae bacterium
ATCCTCAACAGGGACCCTGCCGCCTCACATCTCGGCGGCGCGCACGAACCTGGTGCTACTTATTCGTCGCACCGTGCGCCCCAGAGGGTACGCCTGCGGCCTCGTTGAATGACCTTTTTGAGCATCCTGAATTTTCGAAGATGCGCATTACCTTTACTCTCCAACGCTTCAATCCTGAAGTCGATGCTCACGCGCACGACGAAGACTATCGGCTTGAAATCGGGCGGGGCGCGACGATCCTTGAGAGCTTGATCCGCATCAGAAATGAACAGGACGGAACGCTCGCCTTGCGGTACTCCTGCCGCTCGGCCATCTGTGGATCCTGTGCGATGACCATCAACGGGCATCCCAAATTGGCCTGTCGGACCGCCGTTCGGCAGGAGCTCGAGCGTCATGGACAGATTCACGTGGCGCCGCTCAGGAATCTCCCGATCATCAAGGACCTGGTGGCCGATATGTCGCCATTCTGGAATAAGATCGAGGCGGTGACGCCGTGGCTGACCGTCGCGTCGGCTGAGAGTTCGGAGAGCAAGGTCACGCATCGTCCGGTGACGCTCACGCGGGGCAGTCATCAGTTTCACAATGTCGACGCCTGCATTATGTGCAGCGCTTGCGTCGCCGCCTGTACCTCGTATGAGGTCTCATCGGGCTTTTTGGGACCGGCCGCTCTCGCGAAAGCCGACCGCTTTCTGTCTGATCCGCGCGAGTCTCATGAAGCCAAGCAGGTGCGATTAAAGGAATTAGAAAAGCCGGACGGCATGTGGGATTGCACGCGCTGCAACTTCTGCGTGGAAGTCTGCCCAAAGGATGTCAAACCGATGGAAGCGATCATTCGGCTCCGGCGCGCGGCGATTGAGAATGGCCTGACCGACACCGGTGGCGCGCGACATATTCTCGGCTTTACCGATATCGTGCGCCGGGAAGGACGGCTCAATGAAGCTGTCATGCCCCTCAAGGTCGTGGGGCTTCACTTGACGCGCCTGCTGCGCGTGATCCCGTTGGGGATTCGCATGTTGTTGAAAGGAAAAGTGCCGAACCCGCTCGCAGCCCCCATTCAAGGCATTGGTCAGGTCCGCGCCATCTTCGCCGCCCGGCGCCGCGCGAATCCTTCCTGAGCGCATGCCTTCCTCCTTCCGATTTCTCGAAGACGTGGCGCTGGCCGACGTCGCCTTCGAGGCGCGCGGCGAGTCACTCTCGGACCTGTTTGTGGCCGCCGCCGAGGCGGTCATTGACACGATGGTCAATCCGTCATCGGTCGGGGTAGGCTGGAACCGCGCCATTGATCATCAGAACGACGATCCGGCATCCTTGCTGTTCGACTGGCTATCCGATATCGTCTACCTGAAGGATGCCGAAGGCGTGCTGTTTCAGGCCGCCGACGCGAAGGTCTCGGAAGAAACCTCGGGTGTGTGGCGCCTGCAGGGAACATTGATCGGAGAGCCGATCGACCCCCAACGCCACGAACTGCGGTCCGATGTGAAAGCCGTCACGAAGCATCTCTATGAGGTCCAGCGTGAAGGCGGCGGGTGGAGAGCCCGAGTGGTGCTCGATGTATAGATGCATACGAGCGGCTAGGGGCGCGAGGCTATGAAACTGAATACAACCATGACGGTCAATCGACTGTCGGATCAAATTTGGGAGATTCCGATCACGGAAAAAGAAGGCATGCGCGTGCCCGCTCGGATTTACGCGACGGAATCCATTCTTAGGGATATGGACAACGGCGTGTTCGAGCAAGTCACGAACGTCGCCTGCATGCCGGGTATTCGACGCTATGCCTTGTGTATGCCTGACGGACATTGGGGCTATGGCTTTCCGATCGGCGGCGTCGCGGCGTTCGATCCGCAGAACGGCGTCATCTCGCCCGGCGGCGTCGGATACGATATCAACTGTGGCATGCGATTGATCCGCACGGATCTGACACTCTCCGACGTGCAACCGCGTCTCGAACAATTGATGACGGAGCTGTTCCGCAGAGTTCCGGCCGGTGTCGGATCGAAGGGAACCGTTCGGCTGAATCGCCGGGAATTTGACGATGTGATGCGAAAGGGTGTCCGCTGGTGTATAGAACACGGCTATGGATGGCATGAGGATCTGGAACGGATCGAAGAGCGCGGCTG
>JBOHOS010000361.1:0-3656 GCA_050731295.1 Nitrospiraceae bacterium
GGCGTAGCCGCGTGACCGCCCCGTGAACTCGGAGCGCCGGAGGCCATGTCTGTCACGCCACCAATTGCAGCGGGCATCGCAGCGGATGCGGCTCCGGCACTTGATGAAGACGCCATTCCGCCCGCACTGACGAGTAACCGCCGAATGCTTTCCTCGTCCCTGCGATTAGCTCTGGCATAACGAATACGGACGGGGAACCGATCTCGCTTCTCGACGGTGAACGTAACAGCCCGTCCCGCCAAGGCAACTTCAATCTCGTTTTGGATGTCCTCGACTGAGATTCCGTAGCGCGCTGCCGCTTCGCGATTGATATCAATCTGAACATAGCCCTTGCCCATAATCGGAGCGGCGATTGCGTCGCGCGCCCCATTTACGGGCTTAAGCGCTGCCTCGATTTCCTTGCAAACCCGATCGATCGTATCCAGATCGGGACCGAACACCTTTACGCCAATGTCGGTCCGAACGCCCGTTGAGAGCATCTCGATTCGGTTAATGATGGGCTGCGTAAAGATGTTGCTCCAACCGGGCACTTGCAATACGCGGCCCATCTCATCGTCCACAAGGTCTCCCTTAGGACCGGTTTGGCGTGGCCACAGGAATACTTCATCTTTGAAGGGCTTTTCCAATTCCTCCCGCAGAGCGAAGAAGTGCTGTAGGGCCGGAGCGTCATACTCTTTGCCGAGTTGCGTTTTGATCGCCTCATCGGCAAACCGTTCAGAGTCCTTGCCACGGGGAGCGCCGGTCAAAAGAGCCACGTTTCGCGCTCCTTTGACAAGCTCTTCGAGTGCATACCATGTAAACGCTTCGGTCCCGCGATCGAAGAGTTCCCAGTTGACTTCGTGGACCCGCTCGCGCCACAGCCTCGCTCGCTCGTCGCTGATGGCTTCGAGCAACTCGCTGGCCAGCGTCCGTCGATCGGCCCCGAAGAACTCGGCAAGTCCTCCGGAGAGACCCGAAAGCCACGACTGCTTCAACTCCAAGGCACTCACCAGGTCGGAAACTGCCCCCATCTCGACTAGGTGTCTTGCTATGTCTTGGCTGAGTTGCGTCGCGTCCTCTACGGAAGGCGATCCGACGAGCCAGGGACCGTACTTCGGAGTGAGTGTCTGCGCCAACGTGCTAATCTCTTGCCGCTCATCCGTTCCGGATGGCCAAGTCAAGTCATCTGATTCACGCAGGCCGTCGATAATCTTCTCGACGGCATATAGCGTCAAACGCGACTTCAACTCTTGCTCAAACTCGGTGTACCTCAGCACAGATAGCTCGCGCATTGTCTCGTCGAACCGCTCCAGTGCCTTTTGGCTCGCATCGATAACCAGATTTTCGCGGTCGTCTTCATTTGGCGCACGCAGAACGAAGCCCCGCCGTTCGAGTTCCGCCAGCACTCGGCGGGTCTGGTCCGCGGCGTCGTCATACCGCAGCACACGCTTCGGCCAAAGCTCCTTGGGCCGGAAATTGACAAACGATTCCACCATGTCGAGCGGTGCCGGGTCGGTGGGCGTGTCGGCGCGTCCGGCCTTGCCAATGACCGACTCAACCTCCGGAAAGCCGCGCAGCAAGGCGTCGCGCGCTTTGAGGTCGTCGGCTGCCTGCGTGATGCTAGCGCGTGGAACTGTGATCGGCATGTCGAGCGTCGTGCCCTCATCGAGCGCCGGCATGAAAGCGACGCCGATCTTAGGGAACTGGTAAGCCCAGATTCCAATAAGCACTAGGCTAAAGAGCGACAGCACCTGCCAGTACCAGCGACGCGTAAAGATTACCGTCAGCGATGTCACCATTGCGAAGACCAAGAGGAACGTCGTCTTCCAGGCCGTTTCGGACGCCCCTTGGCCGATGACCGCCTGAAGCGGAAACATGCCCGCCGCGAGCACTAAGAGCACGGCGAACATCCACATTACGAGATTTCGCCTCGGCAAAGCCCACGTTAGGAGAGGCTTATAAATATTAATGAAACTTCGGACGATCCAATTCTCTTCCTCGCTCCGCAGCCGGCCCTTGATAAACGTGGGAATCAATGCCGGCACGAGCGTCACGGAGATCAGCGCCACGCCGAGCATCGCGAAGCTCTTGGTGAATGCCAGCGGATGAAACAGCTTGCCCTCGCGACCGCTGAGCATGAACACAGGAATGAACGAGAGCAACATAATCATCACGGAGAAGAAAATCGGGCGGCCCACCGTGCGACAGGGCGCGATCACCATTTCGCGGATGTCTCCGGTGACTTTTTTGTCACCGAAGTGCTGCTTCAAATGATGCGTGGCGTTCTCCGTCATCACAATGGCCTGATCGACCAAAATCCCGATCGAGATCGTGAGACCTGCCAAAGACATGATGTTGGCCTGAATGTCGATGATGCCGGTCTGGCGCAGTAGCCACATCATGAGAAACGAAAACAGCACTGAAAGCGGCAGCGTGACGCAAATCACGAACACGCTGCGAACGTGCATCAGGATGAGGAGGATGGCAAGCGAGGCAATTACCATCTCGTGCCACATGACTTCCGTGAGCGTGTGAATTGCGCCGTGAATGAGGCGCGTGCGGTCGTATGCCGGCACGATATGCACACCCTCCGGTAAGCCGGGCTGCAACTCTTGAATCTTCTCCTTGACACGTTCAGTCACATCGAGCGGGTTTTCGCCGTGCCGCATGAGCACCGCTCCGCCTGTCACCTCGCTGCCATCCTTTTCGTAAACGCTGCGGCGGAACTGGGTTCCCAGTTGCACTGTCGCGATAGTCTTGACGTAAATCGGCGTGCCTTTGACTTCTTTGATGACCGTGTTCTCGATGTCGTATTTGTCTCGTATCCAGCCCACGCCGCGTACGATGTATTCCGCGTTGTTCTTCTGCACGACGCCGCCGCCGGCCGGCATGTTGCTCTTGGCCACGGCCGCGTAGAGTTCGCCCAAAGTGATACCGTAGCCGCGCAAGTCCTCCGGCCGCACGTCAATCTGGTACTCCAAAGGCGTGCCGCCCACGATGGCGACATCCGCGACGCCGGGCGCGGCGTTGATTTGTGGACCGATGTAGAACTTGTTCAGTGCCCACAATCGGCCTGGTTCAATAGGATTGCTCGCGCTGGTCTCGACCGTGTACCAGAAAATCTGTCCCAGAGCCGTCGCATCCGGAGCAAGATAGGGCATCACTCCCGATGGCAAGTATGTGGCCGCCTGGTCGAGCCGCTCGGTGACACGCTGCCTGGCGAAGTAGAAGTCGATGTCGTCATCGAAGATAATCGTAATCATCGAAAAATTAAATTCCGATGACGAACGTACCGCCTTCACGCCCGCAAGCCCTTGCAACTTGCGGGACAGAGGATACGTGATTTGATCTTCGATTTCTCTGGGACTGCGGCCCATCCAATCCGTGAAAACGATGACCTGGTTCTCGCTGAGATCGGGGATCGCATCGACTGGCGTGTTCAGGGTGGCGTAGATGCCAGCGACCGTTAGCGCAGCCGCGATGGTCAGCACCAGGAAGCGATTACGGATAGAGAGTTCGATGATCTTTTCAATCATTTTATGTTCCCAAGCGGACAGGCCGCAAAACGGGAGAGCCGGTTTCGACTCAGCGCTTCTCTAAGTCTCTGATGATGTAGTCTCCCGACCGAACTTCCAGTTGACCAGCAACTTGATCTCCAACAGCAATACCTTCGAGCA
>JBOHOS010000362.1:0-9846 GCA_050731295.1 Nitrospiraceae bacterium
TTGTCGTATTGAGTTTGTGTTCCAAAATGGCGAGCTTGGGCGAAGCCGGCTTCACAGAACAGATTCAATGTTCTATAGATCGTGGCCAGCCCGATGTGGGGATCTTTCTTGGCAAGCAGACGATACATCTGTTCCGCCGTGATGTGCTCCATTTTGAGAAACACGTTCAGAATCTGCTCGCGTTGGCGGGTGAGTTTGAGCTGATGCTTCGTCAGGTGGTCTTTGAGAAGGCCGATCTCTTTTACGTCTTTGCTCATGCGGCGATCCGAAGAAATTGAGAAAGTATCATTAAAAACTAATCCGAGTGACGGGTCAAGAGGTGGAACGTGCCACGTGCACAGTGCAAGGCAGTCTCATCCGGCCCATGGCGTTGACCTGCCTCTTCAACTGAGACTATAGTTTGAAGTGCAAGGTAATAGTAGAAGGCTCCGTGGAGGTGCGGCGATGAGCGTAGCGCAGATCCACAACTATCTTAATGGCGCGTGGAGAACGGCTGCCGGCGCTGATCGGTTCGAAAGTCGAAATCCTGCAAATCCCTCCGATGTGATTGGAACCTTCCCAAATTCCAGCCGTGCGGACATTGAAGAAGCCGTCTTGTCGGGCAATCGGGCACAGGGTGCTTGGCGCGAGATGGGAATGATCAAACGGGCCGAGTATTTACTGCGAGTAGCGAGATTGATGGAGGAGGATCAGGAGCCGCTCGCGCGGATCGTCGCACGCGAAGCGGGCAAGCAGGTGAACGAAGCGAAAGCTGATGTCATCGAAGCGATCCACACCGCGCAGTATGCGTTCTCCTACGGTCATCTCGGGCAGTACGGGCGTGTGTTGGCTGATGAAGTATCCACGAAGCGTTGTTATGACGTGCTGGAGCCCCGAGGGGTGGTGATCGCGATCACGCCATGGAATTTTCCGATCGCGCTGCCGTTCTGGCTGACGGGGCTCTCGCTGGTACTTGGCAATTGCGTGATTCTCAAGCCGAGCGAATACACGCCCATGTGCGGAGCGAAGATCGCAGGGTATTTCGAACAGGCCGGGATTCCACCGGGAGTTCTTCAGGTCCTTCAGGGTACCGGCGAAGCCGTGGGCGCGCCCCTTGTGGCTCATGCGCAGACGCATGTGATTCTGTTCACCGGAAGCTATGAAGTCGGGCTGACGATCAAGCAGGAAGTGGCCAAGCACGCCGACAAGATCTGCACGATTGAAACCGGCGGCAAGAACGCGGTGCTGGTCATGGAAGACGCCAACCTGGACATGGCGGTCTCTGCCGGAATTCTTTCCGCGTTTAAGACGGCGGGCCAGCGTTGCGTCACGGCCGGCCGACTCCTGGTGGACCACCGCGTCGCGGATCGATTTTCCGAGCGGTTTGTGTCTGCCGCCAAGCGGGTGACGGTTGGCGATCCCATGGATGAGCACGTCTTCTATGGCGCCATGATTAACCGGCAGGGTGTGGAGAAAGGCCGCCGCTTCAACGAAACGGCTCGAAATGAGGGGTTCAAAATTCTGCTGGATCGAAACGATGAGCCGCCGCCCACGCCCAACGGGTATTGGCTGAAGCCGTTCGTCTATACCGGCCCTTGGCGAGGCGACAGCATGTGTCTCACGGAGGAAGCCTTCAGCCCGCACGTGGCGATCGTGCCGGTTCGCGGAATCGAAGAGGCGGTTGCCGCCTACAACGATACGAAGTATGGTCTGTCGGGAGCGATCATCACGGAAGACTACCGCAAGGCGACATACGCCGAGGAACACATGCGCTGCGGAATTTTCTACTGGAACCTGCCTTGCATCGGCGCGGGCGTGAGGATGCCGTTCGGCGGCGTCAAACAATCGGGGAATCTGATTCCCTCTGCCGCCGGCCTCATCCCGGTGCTGACCCATTCCAAGGCGGTGACCCATAACCTCGATACCAGGATTGTCATGGCGCAGGGATTACGCGCAGAGATTAGCTAAGCACTGGCAACTAGCGAATGGCGAACAGCTGATAGCAAGATCGAAGGCTATTCGCTCCCGGCTATCCGCTATCAGCTCTCTCCTAATGCGAAAACCGGATCAAATCACCATCGATCGGGCGCTGCTCTTGTACCTCTTGCAGTTGGCCGAGCCGTACGGGCTGATGACGGATGTGAAACTGCAGCAACTGGCCTTCCTCTGCGAGTTGCAGATGTTCGACAAGCGGGTCAAAGGGCTTCACTTTGAATTTTTCCGGTATGCCTACGGCGCCTTCAGCAAAGATCTCGACAATGATCTGCTGTCCTTGCGGCGCAAGGAGTGCCTGGAGAATTTCGACCTGTCCGAAAAGGCCGGTGAGGCGGTGAAGATTCTGCTGGAAGCGATTGAAGGAGTCGATGAGAATTCGCGGGTGATCGACATTCTTCAAGCCGTGGTGTCCACGTACGGCCCGCAGGATACCGGCGGTCTGTCCAACTCGGTCGAAGCGGTTGAAGTCAGCACGCCGGAAGAACCCGAATTCAAGCTCGTGATTCGGGACATCTCATTTCATACGATCCTGCTCGTGCCTCATCGCATAGAAGTCGAGGGCGAATTTACGCTCCCTCGGCAGAGGCTCGCGCGCCTCAACACCGCCCTCGGCTACTGAACGATTACGTTCTCGCCAGTCCATATAAAGCCCCGAATTTTTCTTCTAGGTAAGCTAGAAAAGGCTCGGGGCTGAGCGGCGTTCCCGTCAGCCGCTGGACCAGATGATCGGCGGGAAAGGTCCGGCCCCACCGGTGGATCTTGTGGTTCAGCCAGCGTTTTAGCACCGACAGCCGGCCGGTTTCGATCTCGCCGTTGAGGTCGGAGATTTCCTTGAGCGCCTGATCATAGAACTGGACGGCGTAGAGATTCCCCAGGGTGTAGGTCGGAAAATATCCGATGGCGCCCAAGGACCAATGCACGTCTTGCAGCACACCCTCGGCGTCTGTGGTCGGGACGATCCCCAAGTAGCTCCGCATCTTGTCGTTCCAGACGTTGGGCAAGTCTTCCACCCGCGCGCGGCCTTCAATCAGATCCTGTTCGATTTCGAACCTCAGCATGATGTGCAGGTTATAGGTCAGTTCGTCCGCCTCGACGCGGATGAAGGAAGGTTTCACTCGATTGACGGCGGCGTAAAAGGCTTGCAGTTCCACATCGGCCAATTGCTCAGGGAAGCATTGCCGGAGCAGCGGGTAGAAACATCGCCAAAAAGGCAGGGATCGCGCAATGCAGTTTTCCCAGAGCCGTGACTGGCTTTCATGGATTCCCAATGACAAGGCTTCGCCCAACGGTGTTCCGTATCGATCGGGATTCAGCCCTTGATCGTACAGACCATGGCCGCCTTCGTGAATACAACTAAACAGGCACGCGGGCAGCTCTCGTTCGTAGACCCGTGTCGTGATACGCACGTCGGTGGGATGAAACGACGTGGTAAAGGGGTGGGCGGACAGATCCAACCGGCCTCGATCGAAATCATATCCCATGGCGGTCAGCACCAGCCGGCTGAATTCGAGCTGACGCGAGCTGTCGTAGGAACGAAAGAGCACCGAGTCGTCGATCGACACGGGTGCGGTCATGACGCGTTGGAGCAGCGGAACAATTCTGAGTTTTAACGCGTGAAAGAGCGGGGCGAGGCTCGATGCGGTGGCGCCGGGCTCGTAGGTATCCAACAAGGCGTCATAGGGGGAGTCCGTGTATCCCAGGTACTGTGTTTCCTCCTGCTTGAGCGACACCACCGTGCGCAAGTTCGGCAAAAACATCCGAAAGTCGCTTTTCTTTTTCGCGTCGGTCCAGACCTGTTGAGCCAACGAGCATTCCCGCCCGAGCCGTTTGACGAAGGCGGACGGAAGCTTCTTGGCTCGGCTAAAATCCCGCCACACCTCGCGCAAAAGGGCTCGTGACGATTCATCCCACGGGTCTCCGGGTACATCAATGGCCTGCCCCGTGACGGGGTCAACCCACTGAGCCAGCAGGCGCTCGATGTCCGGCGAGACCAGCCGATCGTGAGCCAAGGCTTGTAAGGTGGCGAGTTGCTCGGCTCTGGCGTGACCGCCTCCCGGAGGCATATACGTTTCCTGGTCCCACGACAGCACCGATGCGACGCTGTTCAAGTGGTACACGTCCAAGAGCCGGCTGGCGAGCGGTTCCAGAGTGGCAAGTGTTTTCATGAGGTCTCCTTGGCAGCTTGGCAGAACGAACAGACCGAGTGTACGGAACGTTCATTCGTGTTTCAATGAACTTAGATCTGCTGTTGGGACAAGACATTGGAGGGCAGCCATGAAAGACTTGGTGGCACCGGACATTGAAGCCTATGCCGAAGCGCATTCCTGGGCGGAATCCGAGGCGTGCCGCGCGATCCGTGAAGAAACGTATCGAACGATGGACAGTCCACAAATGGTGGTGGGTCCGTTAGAGGGAGCCTTTCTAAAAATGATGGCCCGGCTCGTCCGCGCCAAGCGGGTCTTGGAGATCGGCACCTTCACCGGATACAGCGCGCTCTGCTTCGCAGAAGCGGTGCCGGATGATGGAGCGGTGATCACGTGCGACATTGACCCTCAGGCAACTGCGCTGGCGCGGAGGCATTTCGCCAAGACCCCTCATGGCCGTAAAATCGACCTGCGGGTAGGGCCGGCGCTCGAGACCATGCGGGAGATGTCCGGTCCAGTTGATCTCATCTTCATCGATGCAGACAAGGTGAGCTACGTGCAGTACTATCGGAGAGCCCTCGATCTCCTCAGTCCGCACGGCGTGATCCTCATCGATAATGTCCTCTGGTCGGGAGAGGTTCTCCAGTCGCGGCCCGCCGATATGTCGACGTCGGTCATTCAGGAGTTGAATCGGATGATCGCCGCGGACGCCCGCGTGACGGCCGTACTGGTGCCTCTCCGGGATGGGGTGTTTGTCATACAATGGAACGCGATCTGATAAGAAAATTCCTTGACGGGGCGTAAGGTCGCTGTTATATAGCCGCGCTATTACACACTCAACCACGGCGCCGGCAGGAATTGCTCCGGCGTGCTCTGCTTTTGTATCAGCGTCCTTCAGGTCCTAGACGAGACCTTGAAGGACGTTTTTGTTTCTGGCCTTCACGGTTATGAGGCAGCACCCCTTCGCGTATAGCGCACTGACGGTGGCGGCTCTTGTATGGGGCGGGTCGATTGTCGGGCAGAAGATTGCGCTGGGCTCCTTTTCTGCCGTGGAGGTGTCCATCCTTCGAGGGATAGGCGCTCTGTGCATTCTGATCCCGCTCTGGTGGTGGTCGGAGGGCGGTCGGGTCGCCTTTTCTCGACGTGATCTGGCGGCGTTGTCGCTGCTGGGACTGGCGGTCCTTGGGAATCATTTGCTGACCCTCCTGGGTTTGCAGTACATCGGGGCGGCGGCGGCGGGAGTCATCATCGGAGCCAGCCCGGCGATGACCGCCTTTCTGTCCTCTCTTCTGATCGGCGACGTGCCGTTTCGCCTGGTCTGGATGGGCTGTGTGCTATCCTTTGCGGGGGTCGTGCTCGTTTCAGGGGTCGGAGGCGCAACGGTAAGCGGGGAGCAACCGTGGTTGGGTGGAATTCTGGTCGTGTTGGGCCTGATGTCCTGGGCGCTGTACACCATCGGTGGTCGCCGGACGATGGAACGGTTCTCCCCGTTGACCGTCAATTGGACGACCCTCCTGCTTTCAATTATCTTTCAGCTTCCACTCCTCTGGACCGACCGAGAAATCGCCGCCGAAGGGGTCCAGGCGGTTTCAGCGGCCGGCTGGCTGGCCTTGGCCTATTTGATTGTCTTCGCCACCGCATTAGGCCAGCAGGCCTGGCTATATGGGGTACGGGGCGTCGGCCCGGCGCGAGCCGGCATCTTCATCAACCTGATTCCCGTCTCGGCCCTCCTTCTGTCGGCGCTTATTCTCGACGATCGTATCGGTCCTCGAGAACTGACCGGCATTGTCTTGATTCTCGCCGGTGTCTGGCTCGTCAATCGAGAGTCCGTACGGTCGGCGTCGGTGGACAGATATGAGGGCTTGTCGAACGAACGGCCGTCGGTGCCGAAATAGAATTGAGCCTCGAAATTCTCGGCACGACATGGCAGACCGAGGGAGTGTGACGAAGCGTGCCGGACCCGCATGGCCAGAGCGAGAACATGACGAATCAAGAACACGTGACCAAACCCTCCATTCTGGTGGTCGAAGACGAAGGAGAAATGGCGACCCTTCTGAGCTTTTTGCTGAAACGGGAGGGATACGAGGTGGTTCATGCTGCGGACGGCCGCCAAGCCAAAACCATGATCGATGAGATCCCGCCGCCAAAACTTGTGTTGCTGGACGTCATGCTGCCGTACATGAGCGGCTTACAACTCGTGACATATATCCGGAGTAAACTGGAATGGCGCGATGTGCCGATAGTCATGCTGACGGCCGATTCCGCCGAGCAGGACGTCGTGCGGGCTTTGGACGCCGGCGCCTTGGACTATATTCTCAAACCATTCAACCCGAGAGAACTCATCGCGCGGCTTCAGCGTTTTCTGAAATCTCCGCCCTGAGGCCGCCGGTTCCCCACACGAGGCTCGCATTGGAATTCGGCGCTGTGTTCGCCCTCACTCCCGGCGGGGTCTTTGCCGCCGGCATGGCCATTGTCGCGTTGGCGGTCGTCATCCTGGCGGTGATCCTCACCATGCGCCTGTGGCTGCTGGCATCCGAGCGCCGCCGCACGCGTTTTGTCGAGATATGGAAGCCCTTGCTGGCAGAAAGCCTTCTGGAACTCCCCCAGAGCTTCCCTCCCGTCCGAAAAGCCGATACATTGGCGTTCCTGTATTTGTGGACATATTTCCAGGAGTCTGTCCGCGGGGACTCGCATGACAAGCTCAACCAAGTGGCCCGACTCACCGGAGCCGACGTCATCGCCAAACAGTTGTTGACCCATGGCAGCATGCGGGTCCGCCTGATCGCCGTCACGACGCTCGGGCATTTACACGATACCTCGTCATGGGATGCGTTGAAACAACTCGCGGCCGCCGGCAATTCCTTCCTCGCTCTGGCATCGGCAAGAGCGTTGGTCCACATCGATCCGCGGGCTGCGATGCCGATTGTGATTCCCTTGATTTCCTCGCGGAGCGATTGGTCTCCCGTCAAAGTCGTCAGTATCCTGAACGAAGCGGGCGCCGAGATCGTCGCCATGCCGCTCGCCCACGCCGTCGTATCCGCGCCACCGGAGCAGGCGGTCCGTATCATTCGATGTCTCGAGGCGACTCGCAGCACCGGCGCCTTACCGGTCATACGGGAGATGCTGCTGGGGCAGGTTCCCGACGACCGCGTGATTCCCGCCTGCCTGCATCTGTTCGGCGAGTTTGGAGATCCGAAGGATTTATCGATAGTGCGAACGTATGTCGGCCACGCGATGTGGCCCATTCGGGTTCAAGCGGCGGCGGCGCTGGGCCGAATGGGGACCGAGGAGGATGAAGATCGTCTCATCGACCTGCTCGTCGACGAGCAGTGGTGGGTGCGCTATCGAGCGGCGGAGGCGCTCGCTCGCCTCTCGTTCATCAGCCGCGACCAACTGGTGAAGATTCAGGACAGGCAAACCGATCCCAGGGCAAAAGAAGTGTTGAGGCCCTTCCTTTTGAGATGAGCACGAACGAGTGGCGTGCAGCGGAAGCACGCTACCAGTGAAAGATCAGATTGAACGTCCCGCCGCGCCGGATATAGAGCGCGCCGCGATCTTCATAGTACACGGAGGTCTCGGCTGAGAGCCGATCGGCGAGGGGAAAAATGATGCCGCCTTGAAAGATGTGACTGAAGAAGCGCGTAAAGTCCTGCGTGGCCGTGATTCGTTCGGCGGCGGTTCCAAATCCTCCCGACGCGAAGATCTGCACCCGATCGCTGGCTCTCCATGTCAGTTGCGAAGAGAGCGTGATGGCGCCGGTGTCGGGGACGTAATAAATCTTTTCGGTCAACCACGTGTCATACGGCAAATAGATTGTCAGACCGGGTATTAAAAGATCGACATTGGCTGACTTGAAATCCATATGCCGGTATCCGAATGACGGTTCGATAAACGACAGGGAGCGGTGCAGGATTCCGAGGCCTTGAAAGAGTTCTCCTCCCAGCGTCCAGTTCGGGAGGAAATCCGGATTGATCCCAGCCGAGGCGCCGATATACCCCCAGGCCTTTTGCCAGAGCGGGCTGTACAGCTCTCCGGAGGCCTGCGCGTCCTGGAACCCAAATCGATTCATCGGTTCGATGCGGCCCACGAGGGTTTGAGCGCCGATCGCTTTGGCGGCTTCCACACGCCAGTCTCGCTCGTCGGGTACGTGATTCGTATAGGTGAAGTGACTGTAGCCAACCTTCAAGTAGTCCCGAAAGGGCAACGTCGGAAGAGGCCGACCCAATCCGACCGGCGCCCGAAACCGTTGCACCCGCGCCAAGGCCGCTAATTCGGCTTTGACGGCCTGGATTTTCTCTTCCAGTTCAGGCTCGGGCGCCACGGCGTAGAGATCCTCGTACAGGGGAAGCGCGAGTGCATACCGGCCGTTCCAGTAAAGGGTGTCGGCTAACCCGCGTTTGGCTTCAAGGTTGTTGGGGTCTTCCCGGAGTACCGCCTCATAGAGCGATTGAGCTTCGGAAAGCTTTTTCTGCCAGGATTTGACGCGGGCTATGGCCACCCGCACATCCATATCCATCGGGTGGCGAGTGAGAATGTCTTGGTAGAGGGGGATCGCCTCGTCGTACTGTTCCTGCCACGAAAGAAGCCGAGCCACCTTGGCGCGAACTTCGTCATTGCCGGGATCGCGCTCCAGGTACTTCCGATAGACCGCGATCGCCTCTTCGTGACGGTGTGTGCGTTCAAGACCGCGGGCCTCCTCGATCAGATCCTGTGATGAAGAACCTTGAGGGAGCAGACTGCCGGCTTGTGCGAAACATTCGGTTCCGGCGTCTGCAACGAGAATAGCCAGCAGTGCCATGAGGAACATCAACGGCAGTTGGAAACCCACAAAACCAGCTCTCCGATTGGTCGTAACGTGGTCGGCGCGATGAGCGGGTTCATCAGAGCCTCCATCAATCCTTCGCTGGCCGCGCCAAGGCCTCAAGAAGTGTATCGTAAGCACTCCGCATGTCCACATTCTGCACGTCGCTCGTGCCGGCATGGCTGCTCGGCGTTGCCCGCACGATCGGATCTCTTGTGTGTGGATTCACGGCGAAGAGCATCCGACGCCTCGAGCGATCAGTGGGGCAGTCGGAGAACACACCTGGTGCGCTGAATGCGGCGCCGGCGAGCGGGATCACCCACCGAAACCGGCGGTGTAAGGGTCTGATTATGGCCGGTTTTCTTGACGGTTATGCCGACTCGCGGTACTGTTTTAGCAATCTTCCATGGTCAGCGCGCCTACCCATTCTGATCGCTTTTTGCCATGCCATCGGTGCTTCCTGCCGGTGACGGCGGAAGCGTCGCAACCCTGCTGATGCGACTCGAAACAATCATCCTGGCCATCCAGTGGTTGTTTCTTCTGTACTTCGTCGGCTTGTTCGGAGGATACCTCACGCTGAATCTGCTCTCGTTCGTCTACCTGCGGCGATACGTCGAGGAACGAAGCCTCGGGAGCCTGCCGCAACGCTACTCGGGATATGAGCCGCAAATCAGCATCATTGTCCCTGCCTACAATGAAAGCGCGACGATTGCCGCATCGGTCCGTTCTCTGCTTCAGTTGAGTTATTCGGAATACGAAATCGTCGTGATCAACGATGGCTCGAAGGATCAGACGCTCGACGTGCTCATGAAAGAATTCGGCCTGGTCCCGTTTCCGGAGGCGTATGATCATCGCTTGCCGACCATGACCATCCGGGCGACTTACTACTCAACGATCCATACCAATCTCCGGGTCATCGACAAAGAG
>JBOHOS010000363.1:0-1667 GCA_050731295.1 Nitrospiraceae bacterium
GAGTGCTGACTGCGCAATGAGAACAAGCGCCGTCTCGGCGTACACCTGCTTTGTCCCCGGTAATGTGAGGCCGGCTTTTTCCAGTTGATCAATCTCCTCGATTGAAGAGGGAAGAAACACATCAACAGGAGCGCCTTGCTTAATCTGGTCGCGTAACGTTTGTGACGGCCCCCATACGACTCTGACCTCAACATTGCCTTGCTTTTCAAACAACGGCAGAATTGTTCGAAGGCTATCCTTCAGGCTGTTGGCTGCCGCAATGGTCAGTGTCTGTGGATGGTCGGCGTACGATGATTGCACTGAGCCAAACATCAGAGCCAGGGTCATCACGAATGTCAGGGTGACTATTGAGGTCTTGCGAATAATCTTCATTGTTTCCTCCTTAGTGTGAGCGCTAGAAGAAAAACTGGTACTGAACCATGAATCGATTCTCGACGAGGTCACGACCTGCGCCGGGGAGGTTGTCGAAGGGGACGCGATCCGGCGCGAATCCGCCGGTCCCCATCGTGACATTCGTGTAGTCCACGACGAGACGGTTGTTATAGGTGCCATCGAAACTATAGTTGGCCGCCACGCCGAACTCTTTGATCAAATCATGCGTTTCACGTGTTGAGGGATCCATGACCCCATATCGGACCGCGACCTCGAATCTGCGCGGGATAATGAATTTGCCGACCTGAGCGTACCATCCCCAGGCATGACCGATGTCTTTTTGCGGACCGACCGGGATCGTAGAAGGATCGAAGGCAATGGTCTGGGAATCATGACTGCGAACCCGTTGGTGCCGATAGTAGCCTTCTGCCTGGAGAGACCAGCCTTGATACTTGGCAATGAAATCCACCTCGGTCGTCTGGAAATCGTAGATGCCTCCGGCCAGTAATCGTCCATTACCGTTTCTGACCAATTGCTGGCGTAAGGCCCGATTCACGATGTCCGAGCGAATCGAACTCAGAAGATTCAGGTGTGGGTTGTAGGCGTAGCCGGCGCCGATGGCGACCTGCGGCACACGGGAATTCAGGATGTCGCCCTGGCCATATCCGGGATTGCCGGAGATCTTGTACAGAAACCGCGCGACGTACATCATCTCACCGGTCCCAAAGCGCGTATCCCAGTTGAAGGTTCGCCGCTGGGCCTGGGTCACTCCAGGGACGACTTGGCTCACGGCCGTCCCCTCATCGGCTAGGTTGATGCCGGTGCCGTTGTAGATGCCGATCGCATAGTTAAAGCGATGCTTGTCCTCATCGCTGAGGATGGCCAGGCCGATATCCCTGCGATTCAGCGTGTTCGCCGCAAATGCGTTCTGAATAAACATGTTCTCGGCGAATGAGATGGTGGCGATGGAAGTGATCAAGGCGCGATTAAACCATACACGTTGTTGACCGACCTGAACGGTCGCCCATGGGATATGCCAGGAGGAAACATAGGCATCGAGAAGTTGAGCCCTTCCGCCGCCGTCTTGATCCCATTCCGTCTGATCCAACGCCAAAGAAATGTTGTACCGAAAGTTCGGATCGAAAGCGTACCCCAGAAATTGCACTCGCGTGCGACGGACTTGAAAAGTGTTTGAATCGCTCTCTCGTTTGACGGCCCGGAACTCCACTTGCCCGCCCAACAATTCAGGGGAGTTCTTCGCATCCCCAATGGATCCCCATGCTTCATTGTAATCA
>JBOHOS010000364.1:0-2439 GCA_050731295.1 Nitrospiraceae bacterium
CGCCGAGGTTCTATGCCGAAACGCGGGAAGCATCGCCGGATTTGTGTTATTCATTGGACTGGTCTGCCTTCCCGCCTTAGCCTTGTCACAGGATGCACCGAGCACGACGGCTGGAGTCGCGTACCGCGATATTCCCGGCATCGGCAGCCGCAACGTCGTCTGGCTGGTTGCTCAGGTCCACCTGATATTGGGCGGATTTGTGCTTGGCGTGCCGATCTTTGCCTGGATCTGCGAGATCATTGGGGTCCGAACCAAGGACCCGCGCTACGAGAGGCTGGCCAAGGAATTCACGAACCTGCTCACGGCCGCGTTTGAAATGACCGCCATGTTGGGGGCCACCCTTCTTTTTGTCCTCCTCGCCCTCTATCCCAAGGTGATAAGTTACCTCACGAGTATCTTTCTGCCCACGTACTATATTTACGTGCTGCTGTTCATTGCGTCGACGACCACCCTCTACCTGTACTGGTCTGGGTTCGAGACCATGAGGGAGCACAAGGGTTTTCATCTGTTCTTGGGTTTTCTGCTCAATCTCATCGCATTATTCATCATGATCGTGCCGAATTCCTGGGCGAGTTTTCAGGCCAGCCCGGTGGTTCTACCGGAGGGTATGGGTGCCTGGGAGAAGGCCTTTGCCGCGATGCAGAACCCGACCTGGTGGCCATTGAATGTTCACCGATTCATTGCGAATGTGGTTTTAGGAGGGTTCATCTGCGGGGCGTACGCCGCCGTCAAGTATCTCGGTGCCGAGTCGCAGGAGGAGCGGGCCCATTATGACTGGATGGGATATGTGGGCAACTTTATCGGCATCTTCGGGTTGCTCCCGCTTCCCTTCGCGGGTTACTGGCTGATGATGGAAGTCTATCGGTACAACCAGCAGATGGGGATTACGCTGATGGGCGGGTTCCTCTCCTGGCTGTTCATCCTCCAGGCGGTCCTGATCGGTGCCATGTTCCTGGCAAGTAACTTCTATTTCTGGCTGGGACTGGCCTACCGAACGGAAGGGGCCGAGCGGTACAAGAAGCCCATCCTGGCGATGCTCGTGTTGCTTTTAATTAATTTTGGGATCTGGCTGACGCCCCACAGCTTGGTGGCGAGTCTTCAAGAAGCCCGTGCGATGGGCGGAACCCATCATCCCATCCTCGGCGTTTTCGGGGTCATGTCGGCCAAGATGACGGCCGTGAACCTGATGCTTCTGATTACCTTTGGGAGTTTTCTCATCTACTGGCGTGCCGACAAACAGGAAACAGTAAGGTGGGCCAGGGGTGCCCGTGTAGCTCAGCTGGCGTTGTTCGCCGCGGCCGCGCTATATATCATCTGGGCGGGAGTCTACGGCTACTTTGTGCCGGCCATCTTCCGGGTCTACGTGCTATCCGTCTCGCAGGTCCTCACAGTACTGGGCGTCTTTATTCTGGCCACGATCATCGCGGTCCTCTCCATGCGAAACGCCAAGAAAATTCCGTTGCACTTTGGCAGGATGCCGGTCCGTAGCCAGCACATGCTGATTCTGAATGCGGTTGTCGTGATCCTGACGATGAGCCTGATGGGTTATGCGCGCTCGTCCTCGCGGGTCCACTGGCATATCTATGGGGTATTGGAGGACACCTCCACCCATGCTTATAGCCCCGCCCTGGCACACGCTGGCTCTTTTATGTCGCTGAGCACCTTTATCGTCCTCGTCCTGGTGGCCTTTATCTTTTGGGTTGTCTCCAGCGCGATACGTCGCCCTGCCTTCTCCATACAGTACTTCTTTATAGCGCCCTTTCTCTTGTGGGCTACCTCTCGTCTCGACAGGCCCGCTGTACCGGCTCCGCCGGTTTCGAAACGGCCCAAATATTTTCGAAAAGCCGTAGCGACCGCCTGTGGGTTCCTGATCGCTTTCGCCTTTCTTGCCTGGCAGGTCCCGCAGACGGCCTCTCTTGCACCCAAGCACGAAGAGTTCGACCCATCGCAGATCAAGACCCAGGCCGATCTGATCAAGATGGGACAAAAACTCTTTTTCAGCAAGGGCCAGTGCGCACTGTGCCATTCCATCGGGCCCAGCGAATCGGCCCGCTGCCCGGATTTGATGGGGATCGGGGCCAAGCTCACGAGGGAATTCATCTATGAGTCCCTCACCCAGCCACAGGCGTACCTCTACGTAGCGTATGACCACGAAGGGCCTCCAAGACCCTTTTCGGCTAAGATGCCGGCCATCAACAAACCCCCTGTCGGTCTTTCTGAGCCAGAGTTGTTGGCCGTCATAGCGTTTGTTCAGAGCTTGGGAGGTGTAGTCACGATACAGCCCGAGGAACTGAAGACCCTTACCGCGACTACCGTTTCGACAGGAGCTTCCTAATGGAAATTGAATCCATCACACCCTTCTTAGCCGTGGCCGTTTCTTTCCTTGGGGCTGCGCTCATCGTGGTAACCCGCAGGTGGCCCAATGTCCGTGAGGGGTGT
>JBOHOS010000365.1:0-1443 GCA_050731295.1 Nitrospiraceae bacterium
TGAGGGGTGCTAGTGTCCTGACTCAGAAATTCATCGAATAGGTCGAGTCGCATGAAGGCTTGGCTAATCACGCAATTAGCTCCAGGAATTATAATGCGAACTTCGGGGTCAGGACACTAGGACGGGGACGCTGTTCTCGCTTCCCGGTGTGAGGGGCCTCGCTCAAGGTGAACGGCCGCTGGGTTGGCGGAAGACTGACAGATAGTCAAGATCAATCACCGGCCAGTCTCGGTCGCGCGCACGCCGAATGGGTTGCGTGCTGCGCTATTCTCAAGAAAGGCGGAGACCGAAAATGCCGAAACAAACACGCGGGTTGATGATGACCAGCGGAATCGGAAGGGTCATTGAAGCTTCCCAAACAGGCCGTCGGTTTCGTCGTGAGGCCCTGCCGTGAAATACAAATGGTTCGCTTCTCCCAAGCTGGCGCCATTACCGAATGTGAGCCCCACAATCCGTCGATTGTAATCGGGTTGCCGGCTGGATCGCGAAGATGGTCGAGCGGCATACGTGTCATCTGATCGTATCCGACGATCGTGCCGTCACCGAAGTTTCCGATCAAGAGAGCATCGCTGAATTCGCCGAAATCCGAGGGGGCAATCGCGAGTCCCCACGGCGCGTTGAGCAGTCCTTTGCCCTCCCACACGTGAAGAAAATTGCCGTTCAGATCAAAGCTCGCCAAATATCCAAGCCCCGGTCCCTGTAGCTCCTCGCCGGGAGTGCCGCTTAATTTCGCATAGGCCACATAGAGCGTCCCGTTCAAATTCTGAATGTTAAAAGGAGCATAGTCTTTGGGAATCGTCCCATCAGGAACGGAAAAAAGGCCGGGCGGAATAATCGCTTGAAACTGCTTATCCCAGACATCAATGCGATCCTGCCCGAAATTGGCGGCAAACAGCCGGTTGTCCGAAGGCGCATTTGTGACGGCCAGACCTTTGTAGATGGCGCCCTGCGCGGAATTATCGACCGTGATCACCGATATGGTCTGTCGCTCAAATCCACCATTCACCTTGCGCTCGGTCCAACCGGATAGCGTGCCGTCTTCCGTCACGAAGAGAAACCGGCTGGGGCCCGTAAGACCCTCGCCGCTGACGGTGAAGTCGGACGCGTGGCCGCTAAAGACCTGGCCGGTCGGCGTGGACTTAGTTCCGGGAGGACTGCCCGGAGGCGGAGCAACCGTAACGACTTTCAGATCGTCCTGAAACAACGGCGTGCCCCCAACGTCTCCGACATACTCGGTCACCGTTCCGCTGTCCGTATTGTTGATCCAGAAATGGCCGCCGGCACCCGCTGGGCGCAGCGCGATGCCCCAGGCATTGATGACCAAGGGGTCGAGGATCTGTGGGTGAAAATCGGGATTGTTTGAAACGAGGTTGGTCTGCACGTAGCCCTCTCCCATGGCTGAGCTGATCGAGCCGCCAAGCATGGCGGAGACTACGAGCACTC
>JBOHOS010000366.1:0-12083 GCA_050731295.1 Nitrospiraceae bacterium
ACAGGCGTCCACGATCACGTGCAGCTCACCCAGATAACTGGCGCCTCGGGCCGTCTCGATGAGTCCTCCCACCGAGATGCCGAAGTGGTCACTCACGCTGGTTTGACCAGCGAGCTGGAGCCACACATCTTTGGCCGTGGGATCGGCGACCCCGTGGCAGCTGTAATAGACGATAACGGTCGCCCATTCGGGCAGGCCTCGAATTTTTTGCAAGGCCGCGATGACGTTGCCTTGAGAGGCCTGCGCCCCTATCGGCTGATCTTCCACGAGCGGCTTGTAGCCAAGGTTGCCAAAGGCCTTCCCGACTTGCATTCCATCGACCAAAGCAAAGGGCAATTCCGTCCCTTTTACGCCGGTTTGGTCCACGGCGATGACCAGATAGAACTTCTCTTTCTTCTTCCAAACCTGGAAGGGGCCATCAGCCGCCTCGGACAGCGGTGAGGCGGATGCTGAGGCGTTCTCGGCCAAAGCGGTAGAAAGATTTGGCGCTGCTATCACCAAACCTGTCACGAACAAGCGGAGGAGTCCTAGCCGCGCGATCCGCAGAGTAAGACTGCCTAGGTGAGCTTCGAGTGCTGTGTGGCTGCGTAGACTCATCTTGGTTCCAGCGGGAAGATTGCGGGAACGGCTAGGCCAGGCAGTATAGCGGCACTGGCTAAAAAAGCAATCGCGCCGTTAGAGCAAAATACCAGTATTTTGGTAACTCGAAGAAAGGTGCAGCATTAGCGGAGGGAATCGTTGGTCAAATGCACGGGAAGGCTGCTCAAAACGTCCTCCAGCAAGGCCGCAGGGAACGCGGCGACCGAGACGTACAGTTGCGTACGTCGCAGGGAGACGCGTGACTGAGAACGCAGCCTGGGCAAAAAGCCGGTCTTGGCCGGCTTGGGGCGGGTCGGGTGAGACAAGGCGTTTTCAGCAGCCTTATATTCCCCAGCCGCCGCTGACGTGTATATTCGTCCCATTCACGTACCGCGCTTCGTCCGACAATAGGAACCGCACAGCGGCGACTGTGTCGCTGACCTCGCCGATGTAGCCGGCAGGAATGCGCTTCGCCATTCCCGCCAACTCGCCCGGCGGGGCGCTGCCTGAATCGATGAAGCCGGGCGAGACGGCGTTGACGGTGATGCCGTGTGGCGCGAGCAGCTTGGCCAGCGTCCTGGTTAGGATCAGGATGCCGGCTTTGGCGATGTAGTGCGCGGTGATCTCCGGTTGAGCGATCATCTGATCGGCGTTGGCCATACTGAAGTTCACAATCCGGCCGTACTTGCGGGCCTTCATGCCGGGCGCAACCGCCTGGCCCAAATAAAAAACCGGATGGAGATTATTATCCAGCATCTCGGCCCACCCCACTGAAGTTTCCTCGAAGAGATTCAACCTGTGATAGGGACCGGCGCCATTGATCAGCGCGTCGATGCGCCCCCACTTTCCCTCAACCTGCTGAATGAGATCTCGAGCCGCGGCAGGATCCGACACGTCGCATCGCAGCGCCATCGGCGTGCCGCCGCGCTCGGTAATGGCTTTGACGGTATCCGCCGCCGCAGTCTCGCTGGTCCGGTACGCGATCGCGATGGACCATTTCTGAGCGGCGAGATCGAGCGCAATGGCCCGCCCGATGCCTTTCGCGCCTCCGGTAATGACAGCCACACGGTCAGGCATAGGTCACCATTTCTTCATTTGATGATTTGTTGATTTGCGGATTTGATGATTGGAAGAAGTACTCAATTTGCTAAATCACCAGATCACCACATCACAAAATCGCCAGTTCCTTGTGCCGCTCGGCCAGAAGCCGCAGGGCGCCGGCCGTTCGTTTCGATAGGATGATGGCGTGCGAAATAATCTTCTCTTTATTGCCGCTTTTAGCTCCTTGCCCCTTGCCCCTTGCCTCTTGCGCGCATTCATGAATGAGCGCTCTCAGGTCGTCGATTGTATCGATATCACGCTCGGCGGGAAGGAGCGCCGTCTTGAGATCGAACGAGTCGGCTTTGCGTTGGGTGCGAGTCAGCACTTGGTCGGTGGACCACGGAACGCCGGCAAATAATTGAGGCGCGGGCCGCTTTAGGCCGATCAGAAAATACCCCCCGTCCATTGCCGGTCCCAGCACCAGATCATGATCGAGAAGCAGGCGAAACCCTTCGGCGAAGGTTGATTCGGACAGCGCGGGAAGATCGGTTCCCGCGAGCAGGACGCGCCCATAGCCCATGGTGAAAATCGTCGTGAAGGCGCGGTCCATGCGCGCGCCGAGATCGTCGCCGATCTGATCGATCAGCCGGACCCCCTGGCGCTCTTCCATGATTTTAAAGAAGACATGCTCCGAGGAAGGCGCGCAGGCGAGGAATCGATCAAACTGAACCGTGCTCTTGCCGGCGCCACGCTGCTTCGCGGCGCGGCCGCTGCATTCCAGCATATCCAGCACAAAGCTTCCGTGGAGACTGGCCGCTTCGTCGGGTGTCAGCGGCGGACAGAGCCGTGTCTTGACCTCTCCGGGGATCGGCGCTTTGGCGAAAATGACAAGCGCCGTTTCCGGCGGATGCACGCCCTTATCTGGCTTCGCCATACAGATGGCTCAAGGTGCGCGGGCTGATGCCCAGCCAATACAGCGAGCGCAAGGTCCACATGAGGAGGATCGTGCGGAGAGGCCCGCCGGTTTGCCAGCGACGATACGAGGTCTTCACTGGTGTGCGAAGCGCCGCGATGCGCCCGGCTCGCTTTAAGCGGCGGGTGAATTCGACGTCTTCCATAATGGGAATGTCGGCAAATCCGCCGAGGCGCTCGAATACCGCTCGCCTGACGAACAGAGCCTGATCGCCGGTGGCGATGCCGGTCCACCGCGATCGGAGATTCATCATGCGACTGATCACCCATCTCCAGCCTGAGTCCGGCTCAAAGCAAACATCGAACCGGCCTCCGACACAATGCGTATCCTCCAGTGCGCGAGCGACACTTTCGCCGGCGTCGGAGGGGAGCCGGGTATCGGCATGGAGGAAAAGCAGCACATCGCCCCGGCTGACGGCCGCGCCGGCGTTCATCTGATGGGCGCGCTCCGAAGGCGTGGTGAGCAGCTTAACCGTGCCGAGTGCTGAATGCAGAGTGCTGCTGAGTTGGAATGCTTGAACGATCTCGCGGGTTCGATCGCGGCTGCCGCCGTCCACGACGATTAATTCCTCGAAGCCCAAGGCAGCGGTGTGGGCCAGCGTTTTGAGCAGGAGCCGCTCTTCGTTCAGAACGGGCATGACAACGCTGATACGTACGGGAAGGGGCGCGTCCATTTGAACGCCGCTCGGCCGAGACCTCGCGTCTACGGAACGCTCCCAGGGCGGGCGGGTGTGAACGGGAAGAAGGGGCGCGTTCCTGGGCACAGAGTCTGTCTTGGCAGACTCGGGGTGGGCGGGTGAGAAGGTCGCTTGGGGTGGGCGGGTGTACCCGGGAAGGGGCGCGTCTTGGCGCGCTTGGGGTGGGCGGGTGTACCGGGTGTAATTGACCATTTTCTACTTCGGCGGAGTCGGCTCGGCGGTTTTGAACATGAAGAAGACGACCAGGAGGACCGTTCCCCAAAAGACCACCTGTTTGTGCCAGAACAGAACCTCCCCGTAATGGAAGAACGCGAGGCCCACGGCGATGGAGGACGTCATGACCGCATAGCGCAGGGACGGATGCCGGATCACGGCGTGCGCCCAAATTGCCATGCCGGCAAAATAGAGCAACATCGGTGTGACGCCGGCGAATTCAAACCCGCCGCTGATCGAGAGCAAGACGTTCAAAAATCCGACGAACATCATCGCAGTCCCGACCATCATCTCCGCCACATTGAACTGGCGGTCTTCCGTCGATTCTGGGCCGTCCATCGAGGAGTGTCGCGACTCGTGGTCTTCCTCGGGCATCGTGTCCTTCGTGCCGGCTTGCCGTCCGTCCGTTCAGGTACAAGGCGGAAACGGGGGCACGCGTTTGAATTGTTTGCTCAGCGCCAGGCCCTGACCTTGATAGGACGAGCCGATGTTCGTGCCGTAGACCTTATCAGATGCGCATAACAATCGTTCGTAAATCAGGCGGCCAACCATCTGGCCATCTTCGATCAGAAACGGGACTTCATGAGATCGGACCTCCAGGACGGCGTGAGAGCCTTTGACGTCGCTGGCGCCGTATCCGAATCCGGGGTCGAAAAATCCCGCATAGTGAATCCGGAATTCACCCATGGAGGGGTCATACGCGACCATTTCGGCGGCGTAGCCCGTGGGGATCCGGACTTTTTCCTTCGACAGCAAAATGTAGAAGTCGTCAGGGTTCAGAATAATGTTCTTGGCTTTCGGCGTCTCGATGAGATCCCAGAACTCGCCGGGCTCGTAATGGTCATGCTGGAGGAGATCGATGGCCGGAGCGTTTTTCTTCGCACGATAGCCGATGATGCCCCGTCCGTCCTGAGCCTGCAGATTCAGCGACACCTTCAATCCACGGTCGATGTGCGCGTCCTTCGGAGCGTCTTGCTCGCCGTACACCAGGGTCTCCCGCGCGTCCAACTCTTGGAGGGTCGTATCGGATGGCGGGGGGCAGCCTCGAATGAAGCGCAACTGATTCAATTTCACCCCCTCGCGCACGATCACCGTGAATGTCCTGGGAACCACTTCGGCGTACAGAGTCCCTTTGTACCCTTCGGGCACGCGCTCGAATTCATTGCCGGTCGCACAGATGAGCCGGGTAAAAATATCCAATCGGCCCGTCGTGCTCTTCGGATTGGCTTTGGCCGAGATATCCGCCGGCAAATTCACCTGTTCCATCAGCGGGACCAGATAGACGCACCCCTTTTCCAGCACGGTCGGGCGCGTCAGGTCCATCGTGGTCATCATGAGGTCTTTGAGCCTGACGTCCACCGACGTTTTGGACGGGAGAAAGCTGGCCCGCATCCGATAGGCCACCGGCCCCAGCCGCAAATCAATGCTCGACGGCTGGATCTGATCCTCGTCGATCTTCGCCGGCGCGGAAATGCGCCCGTCCTCAATGAGCTCGCGAATCTTCTGAGACGGCAAGATGCCGGTGGTAAAGACCAGGCTCTGGAGATCGCGCTCAAGTTCCGGAAACAGGGTGCGGAGATGATCGGTCATGGCTGCTGCTCTTCGCCTATTTCACCCACCACGTCCCAGGCGATATTTCACCGCCCCAGACTGGCCAAGCCCCGCTCTTGACCCGCGGGATGCGCCCCTTCCAATCTCACCCGCCCGCCCCGGCGCGGCAAGACGCGCCCCTTCCCCACGGGAGGTGACGATGTGTCATACACCGTTCTTCGGGCCGGCGCAATCGATCGGCTGAACCGGTGGTCAACAGTCGTCCAAGGTTCCGCCATCACAGGCAGAGAGCGATGGATGCGCGCCGACCATCGGCAGCTCGCGCCTGCGGCGTTTGCTCGTCGCGCGTCCTCCCAACGCGAGTGCGGGGAGGGGAGGTTGCGGATAGTGGAAGGTCTTGTTCTCGTAGTTCTTCAAAACGGCGCCGTCCTCATCTAAGTGCACCAGATAATCGGCAGGGAGAATCGGAATTTTTCCGCCCCCGCCGGGCGCATCGATGACGTAATGCGGAATTCCCATGCCGCTCGTATGCCCTTGCAATTCACGGATGATGTTCATGCCGGTTTCCACCGTCGTTCGAAAGTGGTTGGTGCCCTTGGTCAGATCCGCTTGATACAGGTAGTACGGTTTCACGCGAGCCAGCAAGAGCTGATGCATCAAGCGTTTCATGACGGCAGGATCATCATTGACGCCTTTGAGCAAAACCGTCTGAGCGCCAAGCGGAACGCCCGCATCCGCCAGCATCCCGCACGCGGCCTTCACCTCCGGCGTCAATTCATCGGGATGATTAAAATGCAGATTCATGTAGACCGGATGATACTTTTTGAGGATCTCGCACAGTTTCGTCGTAATGCGTTGAGGAAGCGAACCAGGGACGCGCGAACCGATCCGAATCAATTCTAAATGCGGGATGGATCGGAGCGCTTTGAGCACCCGTTCGAGCAGGTGGTCCGGGAGCAGCAATGGGTCTCCGCCGGACAGAATGACGTCCCGCACTTCGTGGTGTTCCCGAAGATAGGCGATCGCGCGGTCCAGTTCGCCTTTCTTGAGGAAGCCGGGCTTGCCCACCAGACGCTTGCGCGTGCAAAACCGGCAATAAATCGGGCACTGGTTGGTCACCATCAGCAGCACACGGTCGGGGTACCGATGGACCAGATGCGGGACCGGGCTCATCAGATCCTCTTCGAGCGGGTCATGGTCCGCGTCCGCGTCCTCCATCTCGGCGGGATCGGGGACCACCTGTTTCCAGATGGCATCGCCCTTCGCCTTGATCGTCGCCAGCACCGTCGGTGTGATACGCATCGGGTAATCGCCCACGATGGCTTCGACCTCATTGGGATCGACGCCCAGATGGTCGGCCAGGTCCTTGGGCTTGACGATGCTGTCAGCGAGTATTCGCCTCCACTCTTCCATCGAATCTCCTTGGCAAAAGTCTAGGGGCAATACGCAATGGGTAATGCTACAACGGGCAGCACGGAATATCCTCCCCCTCACCGCTTGCCCCTTGCCCTCCGTACTGTTCATCAAGATGCGCCAAAATCTCTCGCGTTTCGGTTAATACAGTATCCCCATCCTTGAGGACCGGCACGTAGTATTGGCCCGACACGTCGAACACCTGCTGTCGCATCGGGCGAAAGTCCGGGACCACCACGTTTTCGTAGGACACGTCCAACTCGGCAAGCTTCTCGCGGACGACCGCGCATTCAGGACACCACTTCACATGATAGAGGGTAAGTGCCATGCCGGTCACGTCGTCTTTCTGGCTAACTTTGAGGGGCGAGGGGCAAGCGGCAATTGGCGAGGGGCGCGATAGCGAGCCTGAATAAGACTGCCCATCATTTTCCCAAGTCTCGTGCATTCTTGGTCAAGACTTTCATATGCCGATTTATCCATGCATGCAATCTGAAGCTGTGTGCGGAGTTCAGCTAACGAACCTTTAGCGATCTGAAAGAACCGGATAGAATCGTTGTCTCTGTTTCGCTCATCACCTTCTGCTAAATTGGTGGCAACGCTAACAGCGCTCTTTCGAATCTGATCGCGCAGTGAAAAATCATAGCTTAAAGAGCCAGTATCTGAAACTCGATACACGATTACGGCTAGATCCTTAGCCTTCTGCCATACTACCAGTTCTTTAAATCCATCCTTACCCATTGCCCATTGCCTCTTGCCGCTCGCCTGGCGCTGTGACCGCGCACGGGATCATAATCGCGTCCCGCATCCCGTGGATGACCTTCTTATCCAATGAGCAGACTGTCGCCAGAATGCCGGCCAACTCTGCTCGGTCATCGGCGACGAAATAATACGGCGATAACCGCGCCCGTCCCGACATTGGCACGACCGCTTCTGCGCGCGGATCATAATACGACAGATCGAACTGCCGGCCTTTGTGGAACTCCTGCAAAACGTAGGGTGTTGCCGGAAACGCCTTCAAGGCGCTGTCAAGACGTTCGGCCCACTTGGCCTGCGGCAGATCATGCCCCACCGACACTCCCCGGCTCCCCCAGGCCAATTCGGAAAAACCGGACGGCTTGATGACATACCGGCGGTCGCGCTGGGAGGCCTCCGCCACGTCGCGCCAATCGGCGACGGCTCGATCACCCATCCGAAGGTTCGGAATCACGGCTGACGGCGGGAGCGGCCGAGGATCGAGAATCCACGTCCGTGGCATGATGCCGGCCAGCACGGCGAACGTCTCACCGCCCAATTCTTTTTGCCAGAATGGGGCCAGAACAGGATGGTGGAAAAGCGCGAACGCCGATTTCTCTTCGAGACTCGGCTTGAACGGCGGGGTGACCACCACGCGATCCTTCTTGGCGCTGTACATGACCAGTTCGGACTTCGGCACGTTCTTCAGATCGAACAGTTCAAAGAAACGGTAGACCACGGAGACCGGCCGTTCTCCCATGTCGCCTGAAATGAACAGGGCCTCTTCAGTAAAGCGGACGTTCCGAGGGTCAACGCAATAGCTTTCGAGGCCGATGGTTCGAAGTTGAGCCGCCAGCCAGGTCATTTCGGGGCGATAGTCGTTGGCTTCCTCGGAAACCACAATGGCGAGGCAGCCGGCGTGGCCGCCGATGAGGCCGCGCACCATCCGTGCAAAGCCCGAGACCATCCCGCCCGGACCGCCGACGATGTCGTTCTGACCGGTTTGTGCACCCACGCGGTGGTAGATCTTCGCGAGGCTGCCGGTCAAACCAATCCCGCCGGGAACGGAATCCAACTCGGTCATGACCATCCCGTTCTCGGTCGGAATGATATCGGGTCGAATGACGTCCGGCAGCACATCCCGAAATCGTTTCATGCGGCTATAGGCGATCAATGATTCCGGCTTCCCCTGATCCAGATACTCGGCCACCCACGCCGGCTGGGCGCCGTGGCTACTGTCTTGATAGAGGCGGTTCAGCGCGCGATAAAAGACCAGCAAGTGCGCGCCCAATGCCTGGAAGTAGGCGAGTTCCTGCGGGGAAATCAGAAACGGAAACGGCGCGATCCGCCATGGCGTGGCCACCGGCGTCGGTGGCTGTCCGGCGGCATGCGACGGCCGGTCGTGGAGCCCGTCGTGAATCAGCGCCTCTCGGATGAGGGCGCAACGGCGACCGGCAGTCTCTTGTGTGTCATGGCTGGGCGCGAGTGCCAACTGTGGTCCCCTTACGCCCGGGATACGACGAATCCGAGACCGTTCGGCCGAGGCACGCGCTGCGGCCGGTCATCAGACGAAAAGCTTTGTCTCACCTGGATTGATCCGCTTGTGGTGGTCACTCGTGTGCTGCGCTGCAGATGGCGTGATCGTAACATGGGCTCTTGCGTTGATACAAGAGGACGGGGAAGGATCGACCTGCGTCAAGACCCGTATGGAGGCGAGAATCCAGCGGATGTGGAGAGCCGAACATCCGTGTGTATGGCAAGGAAGCAAGGCCGTGAAAAGGCGTGTGTCCTGATTGCTGTCCGGCTTAGCCACAGCGCCGCAGACTGCTCTCCTGTGTTTCAACGCGTGTGGGTCCATATCCTGTGCTGTAATGGGTGTAACATGCCTCCAGCGCCATCAGCATAAATTCCAGGCTGCGTTGAGCCGCAAATTTTACCCTCTCCCGCATTTCTTGGGTCTCGCTGTAGCGCTTGATGATCTCCAGGGCATAGACCGGATGGAGGTCGTCATACCGGGCATGAGCCTCCATCCACGCGTACGCTTTTTTGGAGAGATGGATTCCTTCCCTTCCTTCATATTTGGGGAAGCCCAGGACCGTACTTTGTGCGATCCCTTGGGTGACGCCTTCGATGGAGTAATTTGTTGCCGCAACAGCTTCGACGAGCACCCCGTGACTATTGATGCTCCACAGCCAATGGGTCAACGCCTCGACACCGGGCAGCGGCTTCACTTCCATCAACTCCTGTTCCGAGACACCAAACGCCTCTGCCATGTGAATCCACTGTAACGCATGTTTCTTTTCGACACGCAGATTGTCAATGAGAAAAGCCTGAGAAACAGGATCCTGGGTTCTTGCAAGTGACAATGCGAGCCATTTAGGGAAACATTCGATGAACGGGTACAGTTGGAGCAGCCAGCCCCGCATCTGGGCTAGCGGCAAGGTGCCGTCAGAGGCCTCGCGAATGAGGCGACAGTTCAGAACAGCGTGCCGATACGGGTCGAGATGCTGTTTTAATTCGAAGATCCACGCCGGGTCTTCCGAAATCCACGCTTTTGGGTTTTTTGGCGATGCGGCGGGTTTGGGGGAAGTTTCATCAGTCGTAACCGGGGTCTCAGCAAGCAGGCTGATCCCGATCTTCTCGATGCCGACTTCGGGCGCAGGCCATATCACGGCGTTATTCATTTCCTTCGCTCCTCTCCTCCGTGGTGTTTCCGTGCCGAACGCACTCTTTTGCTGTCCAAGGTCGGCACTCAGCAACTCACATGCCCGTCAGATTCTACGTGTGCATTCGTGATCTAATGAATGGAATATTCGCGCTTTCATTGGATGCACTGGGTCCTGAAGGCTGGACAAACGTGAACAGTGGTAGGCAATTTGAAGCGTGGCTGGAGTTCCTGTCTGGGACATCATTTACCCACTGCGCTGTGCTTGCGGCTAGGCCGCGCGATCGCGATGACGATTCCCGACCTCATGGCTTGGCCAAACTACTAGAAAGGAAGGTCATGAATGAGTACAATTTCGTGTCCGCCGCATGCGCGGTGTCCGATGAGCCGGTAATGGGAAGCGTACCGCAACTCTTATGGATCTCATCCAGATCACGCCCTTGCCGCAGGTAGTGCCCAGTCGGGTCTGCCTCACCTGCGAAGTCTGCTGTCGGTTCCCGGAGCCGGACAGTTTTTTGCGGCCATACTTTACGGCTGAAGAAATCCAGCGTGGAATTGCCCGCGGCCTCGATCCGTCGCATTTTCCCGCCACCGACGGCAGCCGGATCAACGTGGTCCCCAACCCTTTGGGGGATGGCTATGTCTGCGCCGCGTTTGATCCGTCGACATCGGAGTGCCGGATCTATGACGCTCGGCCGCTCGACTGCCAAATCTATCCCCTCGCAGTGATGTGGTCCGCAGATGGGCGGGAAGTGGTCTTGGGCTGGGATACGAAGTGTCCGTTTCTCTCGGAAGGAAGTAAGGGGCGAGGGGCAAAGGGCAATAGGGAAGAGGGCAAGGGGCAAGAGGCAAGAGGCAAGAGCGAAGATGGCGGAGGACGAGGAGTGAGGGGCGAGGAGCTTGAAGGCCTCTCGCCTGATAGCACCCTGGAAGCATATGCCGCGAGAATATTGGACTTGATCGAGCAAGCCACCATGGTAGAGACATTCGTGAAAAATCCTCGGCTCATCGGGCGCTTTCAGGATGATGTGGTGATTCTGCATCCTCTGCCGCGCTTGACGGAACGGATGCGCCACAAGCGCGAATGGCGAGGCGCGAGGCGTGAGGAGGACACCTTTCTGGTCTCTGCCCCCATGCTCCTTCCCCTTCGCGCTCTCACGTTCGCCGACCGACTCCGCCTGGAACGCGCCGCCGCGACCATCGAGACGTCGCTCTCGGCCTACGCGTTCGCGCCGCATATGATTTGGCGCAAGCAATTTCGCTACACGCGGTGTGAGATTGCGGGGCACTTTTGTCTTTTTGCCGAGTATGCAGACGGCATGTACATGCCGCTTCCTCCTTTGGGGCCAGGTCCGTATGCGGAGCCGTTGGCGCAGGCCTTTACGCTCATGCGCGATCGGAATTGCGGCTCGGCGGTGGCTCGTGTGGAAAATATTCCCGACGAGCTGCGGGCCGCCTGTGAAGCGCTCGGGTATCGCGTCACCCCGAAAGATCCGGATTACCTCTATCGCGCAACCGATTTGGCTGCGCTGGCCGGAGACCGGTACAAGTCGCAACGGGCGGCGTATAACCAGCTCGTTCGGACGCATCACGTTGACTATGCGCCTTATCATGATCGGGATCGCGACGCGTGCCTGGAGCTGTATCGCCGGTGGGCGGCTCAACAGGAAGCCCGTGGCTTGGATCCTGTCGCGCTCCACATGCTCGGGGATGCCGCCTTCGCCCACCGGGACGCGCTGACGTCGTACCTTGAACTCGGACTCGTAGGCCGTGTAGTGAGGGTGGATGGCGCGATCGGCGCGTACACGTTCGGTTACGCGCGCTCTCAGACCGTGTGGTGTGTCTTGCTGGAAGTGGCCGATCGCTCGATCCGAGGGCTGGCTCAATTCATCTTCCGCGAGTCCTGTCGGGAGGCTGCCGAGCAAGGCTTTGGGTTCATCAACGCCATGGACGACTCCGGGCTCGAGCGGCTCCGGTGGTCCAAACACGCGTATCACCCCTGCCGCCTCGTCTCGAATTTTATTGTCACGGAGTACTAAACATCTATATCTTGACTGAATCTTGCGCTGGGCACATCATGGTGAGCGCCCTCATCGAGAAGGCCACGGATGGCTCTAGCCACTGAGAGATCCATTTCCTCTTCTGCGACGAAACCCGCCGCGCAGCGGCCGTACCGCTGGTTGCCCTATCTTGTCGCGGCGATGATGATCGTGGCGATC
>JBOHOS010000367.1:0-11804 GCA_050731295.1 Nitrospiraceae bacterium
CTCTTTGGCGGCGCATACTTGATCGCATTTTCAAGGAGGTTGATGAGCACCTGCTCGATCAGGACGCCGTCCAGGAGCACCAGCGGCAGATCTGGAGGAAAGGAGATTTTCACCGAATGACCTCCAAGCCGCGCTTCCAGGCGCGTCAATGCCGCGCCTACCACCTCGTCGAGCGGATGCCATTCTTTGTGGAGCGAGATCACCCCCGATTCCAGCCGGGTCATATCCAAGAGATTTCTCACCAACCGGTCCAGCCGGTGAGCCTCATCGAAAATCGACCGCATCAATTCACGACGCGCGGTTGGGCCGAGGGTCCCGCCGCTGTCCAGTAAACTGCTGGCTGCTCCCGTGATTGTCGCCAGCGGTGTTCTAAGGTCGTGCGAAACCGTGCTGAGAATCGCATTTCGCATTCTCTCGGTTTCAGCTTGCACTTGCGCGAGATGCGACTCTTTAGCCAGGCGCGCCCGTTCGATGGCCAGCGCCATTTGGTTCACAAGGGTTTCAAGGAGGTGGAGTTGCTCCGGATCGAACAAGCGATTCGCCTGCGACGGCCGGACTGCGACGACGCCGATAGGGCCTTGCGATCCGACCAACGGCATGTAAAGCGCCCCGGCGCCCGGCAAAGTATCAGTGCCCAAACCCGCCCGTTGGCTGTGCTCATAGACCCACTCCGCCACCCCGCTCTCCTTAGGGTCAATTTCAAAGAAGAGCAACTGCGTACGTTGGAGAACCAACCGTCCGGACGAATCGGGAAGAAACACCGCGACTTGGCTGTCGAAGACGTCTCGGATGTGCTGAGAGGCGGCCTCAGCCAGGTCGGTGACCTTGCGGCGAGTGGCCAGATCTCGGCTCATCGCATAGAGCACGGCTGTTTTTCGTTCCCGCTGACGCGCGGCTTCAGCCTGTCGGCGGATGCGCACGGTAAGACCGCTGATGATCAACGCAACAGTCAACATCACGCCGAAAGTCAGCAGGTACTGAATGTCGGAGACGGCAAACGACAGGTACGGGGGGACAAAAAAGAAGTCGAAACCAGCGACGCTGAGGATCGAAGCTAAGACTGAAGGGCCGCGGCCATATTTCGTCGCCACGAATACAACGCCCATCAGGTAGATCATAATCAAGTTCGCACCGCCGAAATACGGGAACATGACCCACGCGAGCGCCGAGCACGCCGCCACGACGAGCCCGCTTCGCCCGTATGCGGCCCAATCACTGGTTCGATTGAATTCGTGCTTGGGCAAGGGTCGTTTCTCTTCCGCCTCACCGGTGATCACATAGATGTCGATTTCACCGCTGTTGCGAACCAGATCGGCCACCACCGAGCCGAACACCCATTCTTTCCAGCGAGGGCGAACCGGCTTGCCCACTATGATCTTGGTAACATTCCGCGTCTTCGCGTAGCGCATGAGTTCTTGGGCCACCTGTTCGCCGCTCAAGGTGACTGTCTCTGCCCCCAACTGCTCCGCGAAACGCAGGGTCTGGACCACCCGTTCCCGTTCCGTGTCCGGCATGCTGAGATGCCGAGGTGTCTGCACATAGACCGCCAGCCATTTCGCATGAAGTCCCGACGCCATGCTCCTCGCCGCGCGAATCAATCGCGCGCCGCGCGGTTTCATGTTGATGCAGACCATGATCGTCTCTCCGGCCGGCCACGTCCGGACGACGGCATGGTCACGCCGGTACACCTCCATCTGCTGATCGACACGCTCGGCGGTGCGCCGGAGAGCGAGTTCGCGGAGGGCGATGAGATTGCCCTTTCGAAAGAAGTGTTGGATGGCATGTCGAGCCTGCTCAGGCACGTAGACCTTTCCGTCTTTCAGGCGCTCGAGCAGATCATCCGGCGGCAAATCAACCAGTTCGACGTCATCGGCTTGCTCAAGCACGGAGTCCGGGACCGTCTCGCGGACACGGACGCCTGTGATCTGCGCCACCACATCATTGAGGCTCTCTAGGTGTTGCACGTTCACGGTCGTGTACACGTTGATGCCGCCGCTCAACAATTCCTGCACGTCCTGCCAGCGTTTCGGATGCCGTGAGCCTGAGGCATTGGTGTGAGCTAATTCGTCCATGAGAATGAGAACCGGACGACGGGCCAATGCGGCATCCAGGTCGAATTCTCGGAGCGTGACGCCCTGGTACTCGACGATCCGGGGAGGCACGATCTCAAGACCCTTGAGAAGCGCCTCGGTCTCTACCCGTCCATGCGTTTCTACCCACCCCACGATCACATCGACCCCATCCTCCTCTTTCCCCTCATGCGCCGCTTCGAGCATGGCATAGGTTTTCCCGACACCGGCCGTAGCCCCGAAGAAGATTTTCAGCTTGCCCCGGTGGTGCTGGTGTTCCTCCTCCTTCACTCGCCGAAGCAAGGCATCGGGATCAGGCCGTTGACTATCCATGACACTCCTCTGACACGAAGGGAATTCCGCGCGCGATGAACAGTCGCGGTGGTGAAGGCTTCAAGGGATTCTAGAAGAGGCGGAACAGGGCGTCAATCTAGTCAATCTATTGGTGGCGGCCGGTTTTCACCATTCGGCCAGAAGGTCCCACAAGAACCACCACTCCGATTAACAGCAGAATGAAAAGCAGTGTATCGGTCGGTACCTGCTGGACCACGACTTCAAGCCATCCAAAGCCTGGTTTAATGCCAAAACATTCACACGCGGTTCTCCCAGCACCCCGAGTTGGCGGCCCTGCGTGTGCTGCGCGACGAGCTGCCGTACCGCAGTCTCCTCCATGCCACGCACGCGCGCGATTCGCCGAATCTGATACTCCGCCGCGGCCGGGCTGATGTGGGGGTCGAGTCCGCTGGCTGATGCAGTGACCAGATCCACCGGAATTGACGCTGAGTTGCCGGGATCCGCGGCGTGGAGCGCATCGATACGGGACTGCACGGCTTTGAGCAGCACGTCGTTCGTCGGTCCCAGATTCGATCCCGATGACGCGGCGGCGTTATAAGGAAATGGCGAGGTCGCGGATGGGCGACTCCAGAAGTACTGCGGTGCGTCAAACGGCTGTCCGATCAGTGTTGAGCCGGCCAACTGGCCGTTCCGTAGGATCAGGCTGCCGTTTGCCTGGTGCGGGAATACGACTTGCGCGATACCGGTGATCACGAGCGGATAAAGTAACCCGGTGATCACTGAGAGAATCAGAAACGACATGAGCGCGGGCCTCAGTTGAGCTCGCATCGGCGCCTCCTTACGCAAAACCCAATGCCACAAGAATCAGATCAATCACTTTGATGCCTACAAACGGCACAATCAAGCCGCCCAGCCCGTAGATCAGGAGATGGCGACGGAGCAAGGCACCCGCTCCGATGGGTCGATAATGCAGGCCGCGCAACGCGAGCGGGATGAGGAAGATAATAATCAGGGCGTTGAAGATCACCGCGGACAGCACCGCACTGGCCGGTGTGGCCAACCCCATGACGTTCAGCGCGCCAAGCGCAGGATAGGTGCCGGCGAAAGCGGCCGGGATGATCGCGAAATATTTCGCGACGTCATTGGCGATGCTGAACGTCGTGAGCGCGCCGCGCGTCATCAAGAGCTGTTTGCCGATCTCCACGATCTCGATCAGCTTGGTGGGATTGGAATCAAGATCGACCAGATTGCCGGCTTCCTTTGCCGCCTGGGTCCCGCTGTTCATCGCGACTGCGACATCGGCCTGTGCGAGCGCGGGCGCATCATTTGTCCCATCGCCCGTCATGGCCACCAGCCGGCCATTCGTCTGAAACTCCCGAATCAGTTTCAACTTGGCTTCCGGCGTAGCTTGAGCGAGAAAATCGTCCACACCGGCTTCGGCCGCAATCGTGGCGGCGGTCTGGGGATTATCTCCCGTGATCATCACGGTCTTGATACCCATGCGGCGCAATTCCACAAAACGCTCTTTGATGCCGCCTTTGACAATGTCTTTGAGATGGATGACACCGAGCACCTTGGCGTTTTCTGCGACGACCAGGGGGGTTCCACCCTGCTTGGCGATGCCGTCAACGGTGGCGCGCACAGCGTCGGGAAATTGTCCGCCGTTTCCACGGACATAGGTTTCAACCGCGTCGGCCGCCCCTTTGCGAATTCGGCGGTCATTGACATCGACGCCGCTCATTCGGGTCTGCGCGGTGAAGGGAATGAAGACGGCCCCCAAGTTCTGAATGTCTCGCGCCCGCAAGCCATAGCGTTCCTTGGCCAGCACCACCACGCTTCGTCCTTCCGGGGTCTCATCCGAGAGCGAGGACAGCTGCGCGGCATCGGCCAGCCCCGTCTCAGGCACTCCATCCGCAGGAATGAACGCCGTCGCCTGCCGGTTCCCAAGAGTAATCGTGCCGGTCTTATCGAGGAGCAGGACGTCCACATCACCCGCGGCCTCAACCGCATGACCGGACATTGCAATGACGTTCGCCTGGACCATACGATCCATGCCTGCAATGCCGATCGCGGACAACAGTCCGCCGATCGTCGTCGGAATCAAACACACGAGCAGCGCCACCAACACGGTGACCGTCACGGGAAGCCCCTGCCCCGTGGCCTGCACACTATAGAGTGAGAACGGCAGGAGCGTGACCGTCGCCAGCAGGAAGATGATCGTCAAGGCCGCCAACAGGATGTTAAGCGCTACCTCATTCGGTGTCTTCCGGCGCTCGGCCCCCTCGACCATGGCGATCATCCGGTCGAGAAAGGTTTCCCCTGTGCTCGCGGTGACGCGCACCACCAGCCAGTCCGAGAGCACCCGTGTCCCGCCCGTGACCGCGCTCCGATCTCCGCTTTCTCGGATCACCGGCGCGCTCTCACCGGTGATCGCACTCTCGTTGACCGATGCGATGCCCTCGATGACTTCTCCATCGCCAGGGATGAAATCCCCAGCCTCAACCAGGACCACCTCACCCTTTTTCAACAGGCTGGCCGCCACTGACGTATAGTCTGCTCCACGCACAGGACGCGAGAGCTTCTTCGCGGTGAGATCCCGCCGTGCCTTCCGGAGCGACTCCGCTTGCGCCTTGCCTCGCCCCTCCGCCATGGCTTCGGCAAAGTTTGCAAACAGCACCGTGAACCAGAGCCAGAGCGAGATCGCGAGAATAAACCCCGCGGGAGCTTCCCCTGTACCCAACAGAGCCTGGACGAAAAGCAGGGTCGTCACGACACTGCCCACCCAAACGACGAACATGACCGGATTACGGACCTGGTGACGCGGGTCGAGCTTCGGCAACGAGGCCATCGCAGCCTGCCCGACCGTCGTCGGGTCAAAGAAAGGACGGATCTCATTCTGAGTCGTCATGTTCAATGCCTCACTGAAAGATGATTCATCGGCTCACCATCAAGATATGCTCAACGATTGGTCCCAGGGCCAGGGCCGGAATGAACGTCAAGGCCCCGACGAGTAAGACCACGCCGATGAGCAGTACGACGAACAGCGGGGTGTGCGTGGGCAGGGTTCCCGGCCCGGCCGGCACCAGTTTCTTGCGTGCGAGGGTGCCGGCGAGCGCCAGAGTCGGGATGGCGAGCCAAAAGCGCGAGATCAGCATCGCCATGGCGCCGGTGATGTTATAAAACAGTGTGTTGGCATTCAGGCCGCCAAAGGCGCTTCCGTTGTTATTACCCTGAGAGGTATACGCGTACAGCACTTCACTGAATCCATGAGGGCCGGGGTTCAAGATCGAGGATCGGCCGGTGTCAGTCATGACGGCCACTGAGGTTAGTCCCAATACCACCATCGGCATGATCAGAATGAGCAGCGAGGCCATCTTCATCTCATAGGGTTCGATCTTCTTGCCCAAATATTCCGGCGTGCGGCCGACCATGAGGCCGGCAATGAACACGGCAATGATCGCAAAAACGAGCATGCCGTACAGTCCCGACCCGACCCCGCCGAAAATCACCTCGCCGAATTGCATCATGAAGAGCGGCACGAGTCCACCGAGCGGAGTGAAGGAATCATGCATCGAATTGACGGCGCCCGTTGACGTCGCCGTGGTCACGGTCGCAAACAGGGCTGAGCGGGCGACGCCAAAGCGCACTTCCTTCCCTTCCATATTGCCGCCTGATTGCAACTCGCCTGCGGTTTGATCGACGCCGACGGCGGCAATTGTCGGATTACCCATGGACTCCGCCCAATACGCGCCGACCATAAAAAAGACCAGAACGATCATCATCGCCGCCAGAATGGTCCACCCTTGTCTCGTATCCCCGACCATCTTGCCGAAGGTATAGGTCAATGCGGCGGCGATGGCGCATTCGGCGAGAATGAGGAGAAAATCCGTGAGCGGAGTTGGGCTCTCGTATGGATGGGACGCGTTCGCGTTGAAGAATCCCCCGCCGTTGGTCCCGAGGTGCTTGATCGCGACCTGGGAAGCGGCCGGCCCGATGGCTTGAATCTGTTCGTTCACCGTGACCGGCTCTGTCCTTGGCTGTTCCCGCTCATTCAGCAACGGTTGGCCAGCCGCATCGGTCATGGGCTTGTCATACGCGACCAGTTGGAGAAGCGGCACTGTCTGAGATGCAGCCAAGGTCTGGACGACGCCTTGAGACACGAGGACAAGGGAGATAACCACGGCAAGCGGCAACAAGATATAGAGTATGCTGCGGACCAGATCGACCCAGAAATTTCCGATCGTGTCGGCGTTCCGCCGGGCCAACCCCCGGATCAACGCGATCAAGATCGCCATTCCCGTTGCTGCCGAGACGAAGTTCTGCACGGTCAATCCCAACATTTGAGTCAGGTGACCCATTGTCGATTCGCCTGCATACGCCTGCCAGTTCGTATTTGTGACGAAACTGGCCGCCGTATTGAACGCCAGATCCGGCGCAACCGGCCCGAAACCCTGGGGGTTGAGCGGCAGAACATCCTGCATCCGTTGGAGGGCATACAGGCATACAACGCCGGCCGCGTTGAACAGCAGCATGGCGATGCCGTAAGTCCTCCAGGTCATCTCGTCCGTTGGTTGCACTCCACAAAGCCGGTAGATGGCCCGCTCGATAGGGCGAACGACCAAGTCGAGGCCGCAAGGCAAGCCTTCATACACCCTGGCCATGTACCAGCCTAAGGGTTTGACCAGGGCCAGCAGAACGACGACATACAGTCCTATCTGGAGGAAACCGTTGGCGGTCATCAAAAGATCTCCGGTTTGAGTAGGGCGACCAATAAATAGATCAGAAGCCCAAGCGCGAGCACGCCGCTCATTACGTACAGCATATGCATCCCTCCTCCATGCTTTTTCGACCTTCGCGATGAGTCTTACAATCTCTCGAGCAGGGCGACGAGAAAACCGGAAAATAGGAAAAAGCCCACGATCAAGATCATGTACACAACATCCATAACTCCTCCTTCAGCCATACACGCCGACTCTACCATCGACTCCGTAAAGACCGTGTCAAAATGACTTTCATCGAGATCAAGACGGTATAAAAAACGATACCCATCACTTCGAACATCGGATCCGTAGGCTTGACACCGATACGATGGAAGGCTATTCTCGCCCGTCTCCGATGACCTCGGAGAGAGGCCTGACCGGCCCGTGGGATAGAGAAAGGAGTCGATGTATGATACGAAGGCAAAGCGGGCTCACGGGGCTCGCGACGGCGGCAACGGGGATTCTCCTGAGCGTCCTGCTCGCGTTCACGGCCGTACCCGCATATGCCGCCGAGGCATTCAAGATGGGCGTAGTGGATCCGCAGGCCGTCCTCGAAAAGTCGAAAGCCGGCAAACGCGCGCTCGACACGCTGAAAGAATATGCCGCCACACGGCAGAAACTCCTGACCAGCGATGAAGAGGATTTAAAAACTCTGGAAAAGCAACTGAAAGATCAAGAAAGCGGACTGAGCGAGTCTGCGAAGCGAGATAAGCAGGGCCAGTTCCGCGGCAAGCTGCAGGATTACCAGAGGCGCGCCCAGGAGTTCAATCAGGAGTTAGCGGGGAAGCAAAAAGAATTAGTGGATGAATACATGAAAAAGATCGCGGCTGCGACCCGTACCGTTGCCGAAAAAAGCGGGTTCACTCTTGTCGTGGATAAAGGAAGCGAAAGCACGATTAAGATCGTCCTTTACCACCGAGACGCCCTGGACCTCACGGATCAAGTGATCAGAGAGTTCGACCGGCAGAATAAATAACCACGAACCGGCGGGCACGGCGATCTCTGCCGTTGAAGGATGAGAGGGGATCCCGACGTCAGGGGTTCCGGCCGACCTTGAGTGAATAGCCCGCCTCCCGCCAGGCTTTAATCCCGCCGATCATTGATCGGACATTCGTGTAGCCCATCTGTCTGAGGCTGTCCGCGGCCAATGCGGATCGATAGCCGCCGCCGCAATACAGGACGATCGTGGCCTGTTTGTCGGGAATGATCGATTCGATGTCCCGCTCGAGAATCCCCCTGCCGAGGTGCATCGCTCCCGTGGCGTGGTCTGTCGCAAATTCGTTGTCCTCTCGGACGTCGAGAAGATGAAAACGCTCGTTGCGATCCAACTTGCCCTTGACCTCCTCCGCCGTGCATTCGATGATCCGCTGTTTCGCCTCTTCAACGAGTTTCAAAAACCCCGGATTGTGTTTCATGGTCTCCTATGGCGACAGCAAGCAGCCTTCCGCCTTTCCCTGCAAGCTTCGCACAATGCGAGCCACGGCTTCGGGCCGCCGCGCCGCTGCTGTGGTTGCTAAAAGAGCGTGGTTTGCTCCGGTCCTGGTCGGCGAAATGTGTTAGGCACAAGACCGGCGGCGCGATCCGAAAATCCCGCTCGCCGTCGACTGACTTCGAACAATTGCTCGATAAGCCGCCAATGCGGTCCCGTGCCCTCATACCGCTTGAAGAAATCGCTCTCCGAAAGCTTTCCGCCACGGACTTCTCGAAGACGATGCGTGATCTTCGCGACGCGGTCCGGGAAGGCGGCGGCCATTCGCTCGAGGAACACGGATTCAACATTGCCGGATAATCGGACCAGCACAAAGGTCGCATCGGTCGCGCCGGCTGCGCGCGCACGCGCCAGCAGATCCGGGATATCGTCCTCATTCAACCCCGGAATCACGGGCGCGATCGAGATGCCGGTCGGAATGCCGGCGTCGGACAGCGCGCGCATGGCGTCAAACCGCTTTGTGATAGAAGGCGCTTGCGGCTCCACTGTTCGAGCCGTGTCGTTATCCGAGAACGGAATGCTCAAATAGACGGAGACCGAGGCGGTGTCTCGCAAGCGTGTCAGGATGTCGATATCTCGCACCACCAGCGCACCCTTCGTGATGAGAGCCACCGGATTGCGAAATTCGGCGCAGACCTCCAGACACGCCCGTGTCAGACCGTAGGTGGCCTCCAGCGGTTGGTAGCAATCGGTGTTTCCGGAAAAAACAATCAACTCCCCTTGCCATGTCGATTTCAAAAATCGCTCGCGCAGAAGGCGCGGAGCATCGTGTTTCACGACGATCTTCGACTCAAAGTCGGTTCCCGCTCCGAAGCCCCAGTATTCGTGCGACGGCCGCGCATAGCAATACGCGCAGGCGTGAAAACAGCCTCGGTAGGGATTCAGGCTCCATCGAAACGGGAGATCCGGACTCTCGTTCTTGCTGAGGATGTCGCGAGTGGTGTCCTCGTACACCTGTAGCCGAACATGGCTTGGCGGTTCAAGCAATTCCCGATGTCGTGACTCGAACGGATTGTGAGGATTCTCGATCAATCGCATGGCGGTATGGTCGGATTCGCTGCGGCGTTTGTCAAGTCGGGAAAGAACCGGCTGCGATCAGCTCTCAGGGGGCGAGAGAACGATGCGTCGCCTGTTCTTGTAAGTTGAGTGATGAACGCCGGCGGCCGATGGCTCGCCCGGCCCTCTATAATTGACTAGCCTTCCGCCCGGTGCTAGATTGCGGCGATTCCTCACTTCGTGGACATTCATGCTTGACGCGCGATTACTGAGAGACAATCTGGAGGCGGTGCAGGCGCAACTCGGCCCGCGCGGATCGGACGTTGCCTGGGACGAGCTCCGCAAACTGCTGCAGGAGCGGAGAAGCTTGACCACCAAGGTGGAGGAACTTCGCCATCAGTTAAAAACCGGTTCCAATGAAGTCGCGCGCCTCAAGCGTGAAAAACTGGCGGCAGAGGAAGCCGCAGCCAACATGAAGGCACTGGGCGATCGTATCAAGGAATTGGAGGAACACGCCCGCACGGTCGAGGACCGCGTGACGGCTCTGTCACTCAGGATTCCGAACCTTCCCCATGCGTCCGTGCCAGTTGGAAAAGACTCGACGGACAATGTGGAGGTCCGGCGCTGGGGCGCCCCTCCGACACTAGACTTCGCGCCGAAGCCTCATTGGGAGATCGGCGAAACCCTTGGCATCTTGGATTTCGACCGCGCCGCCAAGCTTGCAGGAGCGCGATTTGCCGTTCTGAGCGGGCTTGGAGCCCGCCTCGAACGAGCCTTGATTAATTACATGCTCGACCTGCACACGAGCAGGCATGGCTATCGGGAAGTCCTCCCACCGTTTCTGGTCAACCGCGCCGCGATGATCGGCACCGGCCAACTTCCCAAGTTCGAGGACGATCTGTTCGGACTCCGGGATGATGACTTTTTCCTGATTCCCACGGCCGAGGTTCCCTTGACGAACCTCCATCGTGAGGAGATCGTCACAGAGGGCCAACTCCCGATCCGTTACACCGCCTATACCCCGTGCTTTCGGCGCGAAGCAGGGTCGTATGGAAAGGACACCCGAGGGCTGATCCGATTGCATCAATTCAACAAGGTGGAACTAGTCGCCTTCTCCCATCCGGAGCGGTCCTATGAGGAACTGGAGCACTTGACAGTCGCGGCGGAAGCCGTGCTGAAGGGCCTGGGACTTTCGTATCGCGTCGTCACGCTGTGCGCGGGTGACGTGGGGTTCTCGGCGGCAAAGACGTATGACCTTGAAGTGTGGCTGCCGTCTCAGAATCAGTTCCGTGAGATTTCTTCCTGCAGCAACTTCGAAAGCTTTCAGGCGCGTCGAGCGAATATTCGCTTTCGTCGCCAGCCGACCAAGGGTGAGGGGAAGACCGACTACGTGCATACCTTGAACGGATCTGGGCTGGCGGTAGGGCGAACCTTGGTGGCGATTCTTGAAAATTATCAGCAGGCCGACGGATCGGTGACGGTCCCGGAGGGACTACGACCCTACATGGGCGGAGTTGAGCGAATCGATAAATAAGGCAAAAGTTTTCGAGGGATCATCTTTGATTTTTTACTTGGCCACACCGGAGGGGTGACGGAGCGGCCGAACGTGCCGGTCTTGAAAACCGGAGTCCGGGCAACTGGACCGTGGGTTCAAATCCCACCCCCTCCGCCAAGAGACGCGCAGGATTCTGAATTTACAATTATAAATATCATAAATAAAACAATGCTTTCATAGATTTAATTCATGTGAAGAATCGTATCAGGAGTGATAAATGGGGGCTCTTCCATCACTGCGCTTACGCTCTACACCGTTAACAATCACTTGTGAGCGCCAGAACTTCATCGGTTACGTGAAGTCATTCCGCTAAGAATTTCAACCGCTGCCCCATACGCATACCGTACTTTATCTTAGATGATGTCTTTCTCTTGCCAACCTCGGCATTCCCGTGTCATATTTCTTATAGATTTGCATGTAGGTCGATCGCTTACGGTGTTTACTCAGGAGGGGTCCTATGATCACTGACCCTGCCCATGATGAAGTGGCTAGACGTGGAACGGATGGATTTGGTGTCTTGGTTGGTTTACTCTTCGGAGCGCTGGTCTGGTTGATGATCCTTCTACCCCTCGCCTTCTTATAGTTCACACGCCCAGGGGCTCGCTTGGCCCTCGCGGAGAGCACTGTGCACGCGTTGGAGG
>JBOHOS010000368.1:0-2084 GCA_050731295.1 Nitrospiraceae bacterium
ATCATGCTGTCGGATGGTCGCGTCGTCGGCGTGGAATACAAACCTGTGCCCGACACCCTGAAAGCAACCGAACAGTGCGAGGAGATGTTTCGCGCCTGCGTCCAGTAGAGGGTTGCCAAGGCGAACGAGACGCGCTCTCGATGGATTTGACCTAGCCAGCCGGCTTTTTCCTGGTTAAAACCCCCATTGCGGAGCCATTTCCAAATTCCTCTGTGTCGAAACTTCGGCGTTGGACTGACATTCCAATTGAATGGGGCGGGCGGCGCCGCTGAACACGAGGAGAGACCCATGACTCAATGGCCTCGCCATGCTCTCGCATGGGCAAGTCTCTTGCTCGGCCTCTCGTTGTCGTTCGATCAGGCGTGGGCATTGGAGAAATACGGTCGCCCGTTGCCTTCGTTTAATGAACCGGATGCGGCGGAGCGAGAAGCTGAAGAGACGTTATTCGGAGGATATTTTCTCACCGCCGGCTTCGTCTCCAATCCGTCGTTCGCCGCTCGTCCCGATAACACCGGCTTGGTGGGATTGCGGCACATGCTGCATTTGGAGACCGACCTGTACAAGCAATACCTGACCTTCTATACGGATCAGAATTTTTTCTCCGACCGCACCAGAGGATGGATTGAGCTCAGCGAATGGGACAGCACCGTTGCCTTGACGGGTTTGATCGACCGGTTCGGATGGCGGATTCAATATGAGCGCGACGCCCCTTTGGACAAAAGCGGCACGAAGCAGATCTATGCCGATGGCCTCGTCACCGCGAAGTTTGTGGCGGCTCAGGACGCAGGATGGTGGCGCCGCATGCTGCCCATGCAGAACCTGACCGCCTATGCGGGCGCCGGGTGGCTATTTCATAACAGCAATTACTTTGCGCGGCCGGACAATACGGGAAGAGCCCTGTTCCGGTATGTGGCGCACGCAGATTTGGACCTCTATCAAAACAAAGTGGTGCTCTACGGCGACATGAATTTCTTCACCGACCGAGAGAACAGCAATAAAGCGACTCCGACCGAGCTGGATTGGATCGTCGGGCTTGCCTTCCGTTGGCAGGATATGGAGTTCAGTGTCTACCGGGAGCAGGATCAGCCCTTGGATCGGCCGGGGCTCGTCCAACAATACTGGGCCATCCAACTTCGCTACGCATTTGACGTGCCGAAAGGCGCAATCAAAAAACTCGTAGGACGATGAACCTACTTGATCCAAGTGTGCTTTTAAATCCGACCAGCTCATGGCATCCATCAATCTGATACTCAGGGCTTACGCCTAGCGGCAGCCTATGATAAGATACCGCCCGCTCGGGGCTGATTACGGGCCGAGCGACGAACGATCATGACTTTTATTACCGACCGTGACATCGAATTTATGCAGCTCGCGCTGGACAAAGCCAGATTGGCTCCAGCGTTGGGAGAAGTGCCCATTGCGGCGGTCATTGTCAGGGATGGCCACGTACTCGCGCAGGTCCACAATTTCCGCGAAGTCTGGCAGGACCCTACGGCTCATGCAGAAGTGGTGGCGATTCGGGAGGTGGCCAATCGCCTCGGCACGTGGCGACTCACCGGCACGACCATGTATGTCACCGTGGAACCCTGTTCCATGTGCGCGGGCGCGATCATCCAGGCCCGTATTTCTCGGCTGGTCTTCGGAGCCAAAGATCCGAAAGCCGGCGCCTGCGGCTCGGTGTTCAATCTGCCGAGCGAACGCCGGCTCAATCATCGGGTCGCCGTGTGCGGCGGTGTGTTGGAACGCGAAAGTCAGGAACTGATGCAGACCTTCTTTCGTGGATTGAGAGAGGATGTCAGCGAGCCGGGTTTGTAGAAGCGTTACTGTGAGCCGTTCCTCCAGCTAACGTGGAACGACGTGTACTCCTTGCGGAGAGGTGCGAGAGTGGCCGATTCGGGCGGTCTCGAAAACCGTTGTCCCGCAAGGGACCGTGGGTTCGAATCCCACCCTCTCCGCCATAATTAACAGCTACTTGCGTATTGGTGGTACTCCTGCCATCTGTTCCAATTTGTTGTGCTGTAGCCGGAACTGTAACCTTTTTTTGCTGAATATACCCATCTAGTCTCTCTGCGGCTGCTTTAAGG
>JBOHOS010000369.1:0-14364 GCA_050731295.1 Nitrospiraceae bacterium
TAGTTCTGCGAGAAATCTTCATCAGATGCTCATCTCCGCTGTTGAACGGCCGCTGATTACGCTCGCGCTCAAGGAAACCAATGGGAATCAGATTCAGGCCGCACAATTGCTCGGAGTCAACCGCAATACCCTTCGAAAAAAGATCACCGAGCTTCGGATACCGGTCAAACGGGAAAAGGTCCGGCAGGCGTGAGGCCGATTCTGGGCGATGCGCGGTCGATGGCCTGCCTGGGATCCGGCGTCGGAAGGCCCTCCGCGGCGTTCGCCTCTGTCGGATTCCTCTGGCAGGAACCGGATTTCACGACGTGATATTCTTGACAGTATGGACGGGCCTATATTAGCATTGCGCTGAAAATGGGCGCGTAGCTCAGGGGGAGAGCGCTACCTTGACACGGTAGAGGTCGGCGGTTCAAGACCGCCCGCGCCTACCATCCCGTTAAGGGCATCGGACCGCCAGGGGCCTTTGGAGACTGGCTCCTCAGTGGGTGTGATGCCTTTCTTATTTTGGGACACCGCCGCAAGAGGCGGCTACCGAGCAACGAGCGTACGGCTCCTGCCGAGGCTGAGCAGTAGGACGAAAGCGTTTGCAGACACCCGAAGACCCTCACCACATTCACGTCACCCTTTCAGATGGAACACACCGCAGTGTTCCGGCAAGCTCGACCGCCGGTGAAGCGCTCGCCCTGTGCGGGCATTTGAGCCCCGATGTCATTGCGGCGAAGGCCAATGGGCGCGCGGTGGATTTGGCCACACGCTTGCCGGGGGATGTCGCGCTGGAGCCGGTGACCTTTGAGTCGCCAGAAGGGAAAGAGGTCTATCGGCATAGCAGCACGCACATCATGGCGCAGGCCGTCAAAGAAGTCTTTCCCTCCGCGCAGCTCGCGATCGGTCCGGCGATCGAGGACGGATTTTATTACGACTTCGGATTTGAACGGCCCTTCACGCCTGAAGATTTGCAGAAGATCGAAGCGCGCGCGAACGAGCTCATCAAAGCCGATCATCCGTTCACACGCCGGGAGCTGCCCAGGCAGGAGGCCGTTCAATTCTTCAAGGAGCGAAACGAGCAGTACAAGGTCGATATCCTTGAGCGCATCGACGAGCCAACGGCGTCGCTCTACAGCCAGGGCGAGTTCATCGATCTGTGCCGTGGCCCGCATGTTCCCTCGACCGGGCGCATCAAGGCGCTGAAGCTCTTATCGACCGGCGGCGCGTATTGGCGGGGAGATGAACGGAACCCGATGCTCCAACGGATTTACGGGACGTCCTTCTCGACGCAAGCCGCGCTGGATGCGCATCTGGCCAAGCTCGAGGAAATCAAACGCCGTGATCATCGCAAGCTCGGGAAAGACCTTGACCTCATCACCATCCAGGATGACATCGGTCCCGGCCTGGTCCTCTGGCATCCCAAAGGCGCGCTGATTCGGCTCTTGATCGAAAATTTTTGGCGCGAGCAGCATCTTCGCCAAGGCTATGAGCTGGTCTACTCGCCGCACGTCGCGCGCTTGGACCTATGGAAAACCAGCGGGCATGTGGACTATTACCGCGAGAACATGTTCGCGCCGATGAAGGTGGAAGGCAGCGAGTATCAGCTCAAGCCGATGAATTGCCCCTTCCACATCATGATCTATAAATCGCATCTTCGCAGCTATCGCGATCTTCCCATTCGATACGGCGAGCTGGGGACCGTGTACCGGTATGAGCGCACGGGCGTGCTGCATGGCCTGCTGCGGGTGCGCGGCTTCACGCAAGACGACGCGCATCTCTTTTGCCGGCCGGATCAGATCGAAGGCGAGGTCAGCCGCGTCCTGGACTTCACGTTCTACGTGCTCCGCACGTTCGGTTTTTCAGAATTTGAGGTCTACCTCTCCACGCGACCGGACAAAGCCGTTGGCTCAGCGGAGAATTGGGCGCAGGCGACCGGGGCGCTGGAAGCGTCCCTGAAAGGTCGAGGGGTGGCTTACGAAATCGACCTCGGGGAAGGCGTATTTTACGGCCCGAAGATCGATATCAAGATCAAAGATGTCTTAGGCCGCTCCTGGCAATGCTCCACCGTGCAGATCGACTTCAATAATCCCGAGCGGTTCGGGCTGGCCTACACGGGTGAAGATGGGAAGGCGCATCAGCCGATCATGATTCATCGGGCGCTAATGGGTTCCATCGAACGGTTTTTTGGAATTCTGGTGGAACACTACGCGGGCGCATTCCCGACCTGGCTGGCGCCGGTCCAAGCCAAGGTGCTCGGCATTACCGATAAACAACGGAGTTATGCCGAATCCATCGTGGAGCAGCTCAGAGCCTCCGGCGTGCGGGCCGAAGCCGATCTCCGCAATGAGAAGGTCGGCTTCAAAATTCGAGAGGCGGAAAAAGCGAAGATTCCCTACATGCTGGTGGTGGGGGATCGCGAGATGGAAGCAGGAACCGTCTCCGTCCGCGGACGAAGCGGAGCGAATCTGGGCAGCCAATCTGTTCAAGGGGTCATTGACGTGATCCGAGCCGACATGCCCCCGATCCTTGAGGCACATTAACCCTTTTACGATGAGGTGCGGTTATCGTTCCGAAACTACGGGTCAATCGGGAAATTCGAGTTCGTGAAATTCGGGTCATCGGTCCGGAAGGAGAACAGCTGGGTATTTTGCCGACTCCTGATGCGTTCCGGAAGGCGCAAGAGATGGGTTACGATCTGGTCGAGGTCGCCCCGACTTCGCAACCACCGGTTTGCCGGATCATGGACTATGGCAAATACAAGTACGAGCTTCAAAAGAAGGAACATCAGAGCCGGCGGCATCAAAAATCGACGCAGGTGAAGGAGATCAAGCTGCGACCGAGAACCGATAAGCACGATCTCGAAATCAAGATTCGACAGATCAAGGAGTTCTTGACGGAGGGCAACAAGACCAAGGTGACCGTGACGTTCCGCGGGCGCGAAATGGCCAACCAAGAAATGGGAAGGACCATGATGAATACGGTGGTCGCGCAACTGGCGGACGCGGGAACGATCGAATACGCGCCGCGGATGGAAGGACGGAGCCTGATCATGATTGTGGCGCCGAAGACCTAGGGGGACGCGGGCACCGAGACCGATGCAAGCGCTCGCGCAACGCAAATCTGTCACCCGGCCCGCCACAGGCGCCAGCTCACGCCGCCTTTTCCGAGAGTTGTGCTCGCGATAGGCCCGCAGTGTGGTTTATTGTGATGTGGTTTATTGTGAATGGACCAGGGTAAAGAGTGAACAAGGGGAAAGCGCATGCCAAAACTGAAAACGCACAAAGGCGCCAGCAAACGATTCAAGCGAACCGGCACGGGGAAGCTGAGGAGAAGGAAGGCCGGCAAACGGCACATTTTGACCAGCAAGGCCCGAGATCGTAAACGGCGGCTGACAGGCACCGCCTCAGTGGATTCAACAAACGCGTATGCCGTCGGCCGACAGTTGCCGTATCACTCATAGTAAGCCTTCAGTTTTCAGGAGAACTGAAGGCTCATGAACCGGAGGAGTTAGACCCATGCCACGCGTAAAAGGCGGTCCCAAGACTAGACAGCGAAGAAAAAAACGGATCAAGTTAGCCAAAGGCCAATATGGGGCGAAGAGCCGTCTGTTTCGAAGCGCAACGGAATCGGTCGATAAGGGACAGACCTACGCCTATGCTGAGCGTAAGAAACGCAAGCGAAATTTTCGCCGCCTTTGGGTGACCCGCATCAGCGCCGCCGTGCGCCAGCATGGGTTGACGTACAGTCGCTTTATGAATGCGCTGAAAAAGGCGAATATCCTGCTCGACCGCAAGGTCCTCTCGGACATGGCCATTAAAGATCCGGCCGGGTTCAATCAGCTCGCGGATCTGGCCAGACAGCAAGCCGCGCCGGCGGCAGGCTAGTCACGCGCGTTCTATCGTTCCGCGAGCGGGTCGATCGTGAATTCGAAGGCGACGCACGGCATCGTCACCTGCCACTGCTCCAACACTTCCGGATGTATCTCTCCGATCACGCCGAGGCTTCGGCCATCACAGAGGATCCGGCCGGCCCGTCCATCCAGAAACGAGGGATGGGCCAGCGGTTCCAACTGATACGCATATCCAAGATAGTAGAACAGCAGGTCCAGGCAGGAATGGATCTCCGAGAAGTTGGCGGTCGCGTGCGCCATCATGGCCCCCGCCGACACAACCGTGCGCCCGCCCAGGTCATGCGTCGAGTCCGGAATGACGATGTCTCCCACCTCAAAAATCCGGTGAGGGTAGAACGCGCGTGTAGAAACCGATTCGACGCGCAGCAAGGACGGCAGGATACCCGGCCTCAGGCACGCGAAGCTCTGAGACATGACATTATCCACCTCCATCACCGCTTCCCACTCGCTTCCTGAAAGACGCATTCGATCGACGAGGTCGGCGCGAGCGGCCAGGATGTTGGAGATCACCTCTTGAAATCCGATCCCGATCATCAGATCCCTGATACGATCGGAGACCTGCTCCAGCCTGGACAATCCCCCGACGGTGAAGGTAGCCGGCATCACGGGAAGGAACTCGCCGTAGCCGCGACTGATGGCCACGTCTTCCACGACATCGATCGCGTGCATCACATCGTTCCGATAGGGGGGCAGCTTGACGGAGACCTTCTCGCGAGAGAGAGACACATCATAGCCGTACGCCAGCAGAGCCTCGCGGACTTGATCCGGCTCCAGCGTTTGTCCCAAGGCCGAATGGATTGTCTTCATGGAAATAGATCGAGGCCTGGCAAAGTCCAATGGCGTCCGAATCGTTTTGCCGAGACTGGTTTCGTACGGATAGACGATCTCGATCGTCTCGATAGACGCGCCGCGATCCGCCAGATTGACCGCCAGAATATTGAGTGTCAGCAGGACCATCGGCAGATCCGTTCCGGTGACCTCCACAAAGAGGTCCCGATCGCCAATTCGGACTTCGCCAATTTCACGGCTATTGATGATCGGCGGGAGCGAGAGCGCCTGTCCTTCGTCATCCACCAAGAGTGGAACACGCTCATGGCCCGCGAGTATCGGACCGTATTCCAGCCCCTTGGGATGAACGGCCAAGATGTCGCGCAACGACATCTTCTCGTCGAAGCCGAGTGGAGTGAAGCGAGCCTCATCCGGTTTTACCAAGATATACCTGACGGGGAACGCAATGGAGGGGAGACGGTACAGGCCGATGGAGACCGTACGACGCTGTCGTCCGAAGATCTCGGCCAGCTTTTCTTGCACCTGAATGAGCTGCGTCAAGCCCGCTTCGGTGACTTCATAGCCGATCGCCGAGCAAGCGGCGACATACGGCCGGACCTGTTCCAGCCCAGGAGCAACGACAAGCCGGCGGCATAGTCGACCCTTCGTTTGAAAGAACGGGTAGGGGGGGCCCGTGCCCGTCAACTTTGTGCGGATCTGTCTCGCGATCCCTTCGCACGACCAGAGATCCGGGCGATTGCTATCCTGCAATTCCACCCGCAGTTCATCGGTCTCCTGATCATGATCCTTCAGCTCGCCCTTCACCCAACACAGCCACGATTCAATCACCTCAGGCGTCATCGGCGTGGTGGCTGTCACGGTCTCGCCGAGGAGCTCCGCAAAATCTTTGCGATTTATCGAAATGGTCGGCATGGTCTCTTAACGCTCCGAGCAAGAAGTGACACGTGTTCGTTCACTGAGCTCAACACGCATCCGTATGCTTTTCTTAAAAGCGGCCGCGCATGGTGCGAAGCATCTCCAGATCACTGGTAAACAGGTCGCGGATGTCGTGAATGCCCAGGGCAACCATGGCCATTCGGTCCAACCCCAAGCCCCACGCGATGACCGGGACCTCCACGCCGAGCGGCAAGGTGACCTCCGGTCTAAACAAGCCGGCGCCGCCGAGTTCCATCCAGCCCAAGCGGGGATGCCGGACATGAAGCTCGACCGATGGCTCGGTAAATGGAAAATACGCCGGCAAGAACCGGTTTTCCTTCGATTGGGCTACTTCGCGGGCAAAGAGATCGAGCAGCCCGAGCAAGATTCTGAAATTAATGTCGGGGCCGAGAACAATGCCCTCGACCTGAAAGAAATCCGTCGCATGCGTCGCATCCACCTGGTCGTAACGAAAACATCTGGCGATCGAAAAATATTTGCCCGGCACGTGGGGGCCTGACGCCAGCGTTCGAGCCGACACCGCCGTACCCTGACTGCGCAAGACCAATCGCTTCGCCCGCTCGCGATCGTAGACATAGCCCCATCCCGTGGAGCCGGTTTCGCCTCCGTTCCGATGCGCATCGGCGACCCGCGAGAGGAAAGGTTCCGGATCTTGCCGCGCATGAGTCGGGTCTTTGACAAAATACACGTCATGAATGGCGCGGGCCGGGTGAAATTGAGGCATGTAGAGGCTATCCATGTTCCAGAATTCCGTCTCGATCAGCGACCCTCTCATCTCCTGGAATCCCATGCTCACCAATTTGTCTTTGACCCGATCCAGGAATTCACGATACGGATGGCGCTTCCCGATGGCGATGCGAGGCGGACGGAGACTGATCGTATACTTGCGAAACCGCTTCGTGCGCCAAGCTCCATCTTTGAGCAGGTCGGGCGTGAGCTGAGAGACTTCGTCTTCGCCACCGGTCTGTTGAAGCAGGCTTTGCGCCGTCACGCCCGCCTCCGTGAGGGCATAGGACCGCTCCGGCCGTTCATCGATGCGAAACGGCTCCCGCGGACTGCCACGCTTGACGGCATATTGTTTGATGACGACCTGCTGGATCTGAGAGAAAGAGGGGAGATGTTTCTTTCTGCCGTGAAGCCCAATGAGCAAGCTGCGGAGTTCCTTACACGTGGGACTGTCGGAACCGGTCAGTTCCAGGTATCCGCCGGAGATGATCCTGACAGCGCCCTCTTTTTTCAACGTCCCGATCGCGCCGCTGATCTCCGCCGGCTCCAGACCTTCATTGGATTGGATGTCCTTGATGGTCAGGCGCTTCCCGGTCTGTTCCGCATCCTTCAACGTGGAGACGATCCGCTCTATCGGCGCGTATTTTTCAAAGTACCGTTCCCCGATCTCAGTCAACGAGACGGTGGCGGTCACGGATTCCTCCTGGACGCGAATGAGCGCCTTGGAGAGCAGCCAGCCGATGGCCATACTGATCTGAGAGGGATCAAGCGAGGCGGCTCGGGAGAGATCGGCTTCTGCCATCACGGTCGAGGACGAGTCGCCCGGATGATTGCCGAGCACGGAGAGCACTTTGATTTCCAGCGGATGCAGGCTGTCGATCAGGGCGGTGGGGTCTTGCATGCGTTCGACTAACGGAGCGTCGTCACCTGGATTTGACCGCCTTCGCGGCAGGCATCCTCTGCGCGGCTTCCCGCATGGCGGCGATGGTCGCGCGATAGTCTTGGCTCTCAAAGATGGCGGAGCCGGAGACTAAAATGTCGGCGCCGGCCTCGATGATGTGCGCGGCATTGTCCACCTTGACACCTCCGTCGACTTCCAACGCGGCGTGACTAGCGGTACGGTCGAGAAGCTGACGAGCGCGTTGGATTTTTCCAAGGCTCGAGGGAATGAAGTGCTGGCCGCCGAATCCTGGGCTGACGGACATGATCAGCAGGAGGTCCACGTCCGGCAGGATCTCCTCCACGGCAGTCAACGACGTCGCGGGATTCAACGTCACGCCCGCCTTCACCCCCCGCTCTTTGATGGCTTGGACGGTTCGGTGCAGATGCGGGCACGTCTCGACATGGACGGTCAGATAGTCGGCGCCCGCTTCCGCAAACTCCGCGATAAAGGCATCCGGGTTCGTGATCATGAGATGCACGTCGAGGGGGAGCTTCGTCACCTTCCGTATGGCGGCTACAATAGGCGGCCCGAGGGTCAAGTTGGGCACGAAATGCCCGTCCATGACGTCCACGTGCAAGAGATCGGCGCCGCTGCTTTCCGCACAGGCCACTTCTTCGGCGAGACGCGCGAAATCCGCCGAGAGAATGGAGGGCGCGATTCGAACGGATGAATGGCTCACCATCACGAAGCCTTTCGCAGTCGGGCGGCGAAAAATCCGTCCATGGAGCGGCGAGCAAATAGGGTCGAAAAATCTCCCTCCGCGTTCACCAGGGTTCTACCGGACGGAGGAAGCCATGGGGCAACGGATTCGCGGAAGAACTCCGGATGCTGATGGAGAAAGTGCCCGATCACCTGCTCATTTTCTTCCGCTTCGGTCGAACAGGTACTATAGACCAACACGCCGCCGGGTCGCAAGACATGGCTCAGTCGATCAAGCAGCAGGCTTTGCTCGGACGCATGCCGCGCCAAGACCTGTTCGGTTTTTTGCCATTTGCCTTCAGGATGCCGACGGAGCACGCCCAATCCGCTGCACGGCGCATCCAGCATGACACGATCGAAAGACAACGCCGCCGCATTCGACGAAGACCATGAGGCCGATCGAACGCCGGGCAGACCGGGTAAGTCGCGAGCCGCGTCCGCCTGCATAGCTCTGACGATGCTGATTCCGAGACGTGCACAATTCTCTTGCAGCAAGTGTAACCGAGCCGGATGTCGATCCAAGGCGATGATCTCACCTTCATTCTGCATCAAGGCCGCAAGATGCGTCGCTTTGCCACCGGGCGCCGCGCAGGCATCCAACACGCGCTCGCCCGGTCGAGGGTCGAGAATGGGCGCGACCAGTTGTCCGGCCTCGTCTTCTACATAAAAGCCGCCTTGTTGAAAGAACGGCAGTTCGGCCACCGGTCCCCGTTGCTCGACGATCAGTCCCGCCGGACTGATCTCAGTCGGCCGCGCCGTGCATTGTGCTTTCAAAAATTCCTCGAGTAACCGCTCACGACTCATCTTCAACGTGTTGGCTCGAATCGTGAGCGGCGGGATAACAGTCGTCGCCTCGCAGAGCGATTCGGCCTGCTTTGCGCCGAAACGATCGAGCCATCGTTGCGCCAGCCAGGGCGGGCATCCATACCGAACGGCATAGGCGAGGGGCGGATCGCTCGCCGGGTCCGGCCAGTCAGGGGCCGGTTCTCGCAAGAACGCGCGAAGCACGGCGTTCACAAACCCCGTCCAGTGTTTGGCCGGCAGTCGTTTGACCAAGGAAACGGACTCATTCACGGCGGCAGAGACCGGCACACGCTGCAAAAACATCAATTGGTAGGCGCCAAGGCGGAGCGCCGTTCGCACCGGCAGAGGAAGGCGTTCGAAGGGACGTTCCGACAGATGGGCCAGCCGCCAATCAAGCGTGGATCGATGCCGAAGGACACCATAGACGAGTTCGACCGCCAGCGCACGATCACGGCGATCCAGCCGAGCTTGAGAGAGGCATCGATCCAGAGCTTCATCCGCAAAGACCTCGTGTCTTTCCACTCGCTGCAACACAACCCAGGCCACCGATCTGGCCGTAGGTAACCGGGACATATGATTGGCGGATGACGGAGAGTTCAATGCCCCCGGGGTTCCGTGTGTCACTCAATCCTCGCGAGGAACGGGTACGGAGGTAAGCACGAGCCCTGTAGGCAGAGGATGGCCGGCCATGAAATTCTGCACAGCCATACGGCGGCGGTTGGCAGGCTGCAGTTCCGTGATCGCTAGGAAGTCTTCGCCCGTCGAGACTAAAATCGAGTCTTTATTGGCGGCGACCACCACCCCTGGCCGCGCTTCTCCCGCAACTCCCCCCTCCCTCCGTATCGGCGTTGCCCGGTAGATCGTCCACCGATCTGCCTCCGCATACGTATACGCTCCCGGCCAGGGTGACATTCCGCGAATGCGATTCGCGATAGTAACCGCCGGCAAGGTCCATTCGATCGCCCCATCCTCTTTCTTCAGAAGAGGCGCCATCGTGGCCTGCGCATGGTCTTGCGGCTGTGGAGTGACTGTGCCCAGTTTCAATCGGCGGATGGTTTCCACCAATAGTGGCCCTCCTACATCTGCTAATTTTGTCGAAAGGATTCCCGCCGTGTCCTCTGGATTGATGGGAAGGCGCTCTTGGAGCAGGATAGCCCCGGTGTCCATGCCGGCATCCATCATCATGGTGGTGATGCCGGTTTCCCGTTCGCCGTTGATAATGGCCCACTGGATCGGCCCAGCGCCGCGGTACTTGGGCAGCAACGAGGCATGCACATTGACGCACCCGCGCGGCGGCATCTCCAAGATTATCGGAGGTAAGATACGCCCAAAGGCGGCCACGGCGATGAGGTCCGGTTTCCACGCTCTAAGCGGCTCCAGGAAATCAGGGGCTTTCATTTTCTCCGGTTGCAGAAGCGGGAGATGCTCCCGTTGACAGACCTGTTTAATAGGCGAGGGCGTGAGCGCGCCGCCACGTCCTTTCGGGCGATCCGGTTGGGTCACCACCCCCACAACCGCATCGTCTGAACGCAGCAGCGCCTCCAAGGACGGCACGGCAAATTCCGGAGTTCCCATAAAGACAATCCGCATGCTAGGCTTTAACATTCCTGCGCGCGGGAAAGCAACGGAACGCGCGGGCTTGTCTTGACTTCGCAAGGACCCATTTGTTAGCATCCGCCCGCGGGGTGGAGCAGTCTGGTAGCTCGTTGGGCTCATAACCCAAAGGTCGAAGGTTCAAATCCTTCCCCCGCAACCAACCTCAAATTCTCACCACGCAAATCGGCGTCAAACCAGCTCTTTGGTGACAGAGCCGTATGGCTCACTCCGACTGAACCTCTGCATCTGGCACGTCAGTGCCAAGTTCTGTCAGATCAGCCAGTCTTATCTTGTCAATTGATAACAGCGGTGTCGCGGTTGATCAAGGATGAGAATTGCCGTTGGACTTGTGCGTAGGAGCAGGGACCGTTACAGCCGAAGGGAGAATTTGGAACTTGACGTTTGTCGGGGGCGCGCTGAGGGGAGCCTCGAGTCTGAGGCTCCCCCTTGTACCAAGGCATCAAAGTATTTCAAACACGTACTGCCTCATTACATTGGACGCGTGAGTGCCGGCCGCTATCGATATCTCCTGTGTCAATTGTTTGTTGTTGTCGTCGCCGCCACAATCCCATCCCGAGAAGGCCTGATGCGAGGAGCAGCACCGTGGAAGGTTCGGGATTGACTACGGTTGGTTGCTGGGGCGTTGTAGGAACGATGCCCCCGGTGCCATCCCCGCCAGTGTCGCCGCCGCCACCTTGGTCCACCACGATTTGCGTCGGGGGGTTTGTCTGGCTCCCACAATAGTAGTTTGTGGGTGGTAGATAACATTGACCACGGGTAAAGAAGGCCTCTGCTTGCCATACGAAGCCTGGAAGAACAAATGATCCAGCAACAGCCGACACAGCAAGGATAACGCGGAATTTTGTCATGGTATTTCTCCTCATTTTCATGTCCTTCTGCTTCAGAACCTTCTATCTCCTCAGCTAGACATCACGCTCTAGGCACGTTGTCACAATACCCTTGCTTGTTGAGCCTGAAAATTCCGCAGATGTATTACGACTAAGGTCCCACATTTCAGTTTTTCGGCTACACTTCTTTCGTCTGTCCTGCAGAGCTGAGAAGACTGGGGTGCGAACCAATCTCTGGCTCTTCGTTAAGTGTTGAGATTTGCGAACGGTTTTTGGTTTTGACAGATGTACGCCAAGCGAGCTGGTCAGGGCTTGCGCTCAGTGCAGTAGATAGCTGTAGACGAACCGGTTACGACAAAGGAGGGTGGGATATGGACTGGTTGCGCTTTACGCGAGAGCGGGTTTTTATGCTTGGCTCGTGGATTCTTTTGGTTCAAACCTTAACGCAAGCACCAGTATTTGCCGAAACCTACGTAGCGGGACAAATTGGATATACCGTCCCGCATTCTCTGACTAGCGTTGAATTTGATGATCCTGACCCTGTTTTCGCAGGCATCAAGTCATCCAATTTAGATCTTAAGAACTCTCTCATGTATGGCGCCAAGCTGGGACATTACTTGAATTCCGCGAGATGGTTTGGTCTTGAAATGGAAGCATTCCATACAAGTCCCCACATCAAACAGCAAAATGTCACGCTTACCGTACCGGCAGGTGGGTCTCTCGTCATTCCGGACCAAGCTGGTGCGACGTTGCGCGTCACTACCTTGGCTTTTAACTTGCTCGCCCGCTACCCTGGTGAACGCTTTCAGCCATATGCTGCCGCAGGGGTTGGCGTATTCTTTGCCAATTTAGATAACAAAGCGAACAATGACTCCCAATCCAGCGTTGCGCCTGGCCTGAACACACAGGTAGGACTGCGCTATCTCCTGACTCAACACGTCGCAATTTTCGGTGAATGGAAATTCAACTACGCCCGGTTTGGCTTCAACGATACCCCAGCGCTCATTGGATTCAATGCCACCTATATCGCGCATCATTTTGTCTTTGGTGTCGGATACCACTTCTAGCCCTAACACGTCATCGTTGTCCGACCGGAGCCCATGCTATCCGTTCAAAAGTTTGAACGGATAGCCGAGGGTTGTTGAGACGTTAAAATAAAAACGCCGCCTGCATAAGAATCTCTTAGTAAACGCCAGAATCTAACCCTCAAAACTTAGACCGCCTTCATTCAGTAACATTCTCTTCTTTCAAATGCCGTACTGGGCCGGGCATATCCAGCTTTCGATGGATGTCCTGTTCCTTTGAACAATTTTTCCCTTTAGCGGCGTGGAATAGATTGGCCAGGCAGCAGACCGGCGCTTTAGCAGCAATGGAAATTCTTGAGAATTAATCGAGGATGATTAAGATATGACCGAAGGTACGCCAATGACCAAGTTCACCTCTCCGGCTCTCCTTCTCATTGTCAATGTCATGAGATCCTCTTCCAAAGAAGGTGACCGTACACGACCTGGTCCTATCGTTCAGGCCGATGCTCCCTCACAAGCCGACCTGGTCATAGCCGATCCAGTAGCACTGAAGAGAGCCGCTGAATCCATCTGAGAGAACACCCACTGGTTAATTCGGCTTCGTCAGGCCCGATCCGGGTGGTTCGCCCGGTAAAGTATCCGTGGCGTGCGCTGGAGGAATTGCTCCAGGAACGAGGGGTGATCCAGCCGGCTGACGATCATCCAGGCTGGGCGGGACTGAGAAGCCTGATTGATGACGCGAATTTTCTGCACAGCCCGCCAGCACCAGGATGAAGCTTGCTAGCAGTATTGTCGTAAATGCTGCTTCTCTCATTGCAGTCCCCCAAGGTTCAGTGTTAATGAAGTGCTCCCTATCAGATGTGAATCATGGTACTCTGCTCTTACAATGAGTGCTAGTGGGCGACAAGCTAAAGATAGGGATTTCCTGACCATGTCCTTGCTATGGAGTCGCACGTCTTTTGATCGTTCTAGCTTGTCTGGGCCTGCCTATTGCACAAGCTAGTCAATGCCATGATCACGCTTCAAGAGAGTCCGATGAACGATGAACATAGATTAGGAGGATTTTATCGTGTATACACAAGGTCATCGCTCGCCTGTGCTTAGATTGGGAATGTCCCTTGTGGGCCTACTTGGAGTGTTTATAATCGGCTGCGCCGCTGACAATAGTAATAGTCCGCGGCGTTCGTCCGATGTTGATGCCTATGGAAGGCCCACGCTCTACGAACGACCCTATCAGCAGCGACAGTATGGCCCATGGGACATGCCAGGAGCTGCGGCACAACCAGGACCACCCACATGGTATGGTTGTCCCCAGCAAGCACCGAATTGTTATTGAGATTAGCGGAAGTCATAGCCCTTTTTATCGTGAGAGGATTGTGTTCTGGCGGTGACAACTTGTTCCCGAATGGAACGAATTGTCCACGGCGGAACCCTTCTTTTCTTAATTTATCGTTGTAAGACGACCCCGTTTAAGAATCACCCTCCATTACAAAACCTCGCGGCGCATCATGACCTTTCTCGATTGCCATCCTCAAATCGTTCTTGTCAGTCAATTCTATTGCACTCAATAGGCTTACCATTTGCAGCGACTCGCTCCTTACGGCGTACATTTTTTGCTGCCTTTTTGCTACCGATGCAAGCCCAATGCAAGCCAGTTACAGAGAGTTTCTTAAGAGTTTCTTATTTGTAGAGTCACGGTATTCAGTATCACTGGTCCCGTGTTATCGCGAGCCATCCAAATCGTTTGAGGCTTCGCTAATCATCAACCACAGGCGCGTGACTGGAAGATGAAGAAGAGGAGGAGACCAATGGCACATTTCAAAGTCGGGCTTGTCATGATAGCCGTCGTCATCGGTATGCAGCTCGGGATTCATCCGGTTGCGGCCCAATCGAGTGATTCCAGCGTAGCGGAAGGCAAGAAGGTCGTGATCGAATTTGCCATTTCCCTGCCGGAGAGCAATGAGAAGATTCCCGGTAACGTCGCGGAATATGTGCAAGGCAAGAAGCAGGTCATTCCCGCGCTGGAGGAAGCCTTGATCGGACTCAAACCCGGAGAGAGCAAACGGATCGAACTCACTGCCGATCAAGCCTTCGGCCCTTATG
>JBOHOS010000370.1:0-3127 GCA_050731295.1 Nitrospiraceae bacterium
CCTCCCCAGAGGGCCGATCTCACCCGGGCTTCTCGATACGAGTCGGTGCCTAGGCTTTTCTGGATTTCACTTCGGGAAAGGATAGCACGGAGATCAGAAGGGACAAACAAACGGGCATAGTAGGAGCTTCGGTGACCTCGGAAACCGGAGCGGGCGCGAAAGAAAATCGTAACCATGGATGTCCTTTCTTCGGAGCCAAAGACATCCCAAGGGCTAGTCCAGAAACCGCTTCTCTCGGTTTTTCAGGGGGATTGAAGAAGAGTGGCGTCCCCAACGGGATTTGAACCCGTGTTGTCGGCTTGAAAGGCCGGCGTCCTAGGCCAGGCTAGACGATGGGGACGAAGGCTCAACCAATATCATGAGGACATCTGCTCAATCTACTGTAGGCGGTGGACTGTAGCAGATGAGGCGCGGTGAGTCAAACCAGGCGCTCACCCGAGAGATCGTCCACAGGACTTCTCTGATGGCATCGATCATTCAGGCGCTATTCTTTATGTCTACAATCGCTCCTCGTCCAATTCAATCATGTCCACCCAGGTCGTAATGGGGGGTAGGGTGGAAACCGGCACACCTCGCTTGGCCGCCACCTCTGATAGGCGGGTTTGATATCGCTGACGAGCCGATTCGTCCTTCGGGCTAGACAACAGGATCCGGTCGTTCCATTGGTGAAGTTCCTCAGGCGTCAAGGATCGCCCGTTCGCGTGAACCCACGCCAAAAGCTCCTCATCCGCCCCACCTTGCAGAACACGCCGTTCAAAGTCTTCTCCTTTGATCTGAAGGAGGTCGAGGAGATATTTATCAAACCCTGTCGTGATATAGTTGTAGTCCTGAATCCGGCCCGCGTTTCTGAGCCGGATCTTGTCGATGAACCGTGCGAGGTGCGCCATTCCGCCTAATAAAATCTGCGGGCTGCGAGGATACTGCTGCATGATCATGGATTGCATCCTTTCTGAGCATCGGTATGATAAGAAGCCATCGGCGAGAGCGTAATCACCTGCCTGATCCGGCCATGCCAGGCGAATCAGCGCAGGCCGGTTGCGCGTCCCTGCAAAGTAGGCTCGCGCGTCTTCAGCAAATGCCGCCACATTCAGACCCATGTAGTGCTTAGGGATCGTTTGAAGCCGGGCCAACCCACGTTGCGTCAGATTCGCCGCGGCATCGTGCGCGCCGAGAACGCGTTTGATGTTCGCAGCCGCGATCTGAATGAGTCCTTGGAAGAACTGCCCCTGCTCTGTGCGACGACCGACTGCATGCCAGAAGCCTTCGAACACTTCATGCGATTCCCACCAATAGGCAAAATTATACAGGTCAACCCCATAGAGATACCCCTCACTCTGTCGCCACTGCTCCGGTGAAAACGCGGGTGTAAAAGGTTCCGGCTGGCCAAACGAATGCCCGTTGGGATCGCGGCGCGGGTGTGGCGTCGTTCCCTTGACAAAGCGATATGGCGGCAATGGCCGAGACGAATAACGCGGCCAGTGAATATCGCTCAGACTCTGCTCAGTCATGATAGACTACCGATTGACGCAGCATTTCTAACTGCGTACCATCAGCCAATCAGCCCTCGCGAATCAAGAATCATGACGAAACGTTTGTGGATTATCGGTTTATTTCTGCTCGCCGGTGCGCTCGCCCTGCCACTCGTTGGTTCAGGGCAGGGACGCAAGGCCAACGACGAGCTCACCAAATTGACTGAGGACATCTATGTCTACCGGCATCTCGCGCATCAAGCCCTGGTCATTACGACTTCGGAAGGTGTCATTGTCACAGACCCGATCAGCCAAGATGCGGCGACCTGGCTCAAGGCCGAGATTCGCACACTCACTTCGCAACCAGTCCGGTACGTCATCTACAGCCACGATCATGCGGATCATATTTCAGGGGGCATAGTGTACGACGAAACGGCCACCTTCGTCAGCCACCGGAGAGCCAGAGAGGTGATTCTCGCCGAGAAGCGACTCAACACGCCGGTGCCGCAGATCACCTTCACCGATCGGCTGTTCATCGATCTCGGGGGCAAGCGCATAGAAGTCATCCATGTGGGGAAAAATCATTCCGATAACAGCGTCGTCGTCTACCTCCCTCAGGACAAGCTGCTCTTTGCGGTCGATTTCATCCCAATCGAGAGCGTGGCATACCGGACCATGCGAGACTCTTATCCCGAGGAATGGATCAACTCGTTGCGGCAGGTCGAGCAGCTCGATTTCGAGATCCTCGTACCGGGCCATGGCATGGTCGGCCGGAAAGAGCACGCGCGCATGTTTCGCGAATATCTCGAAGATCTGTTGGCGGGTGTTGCCCAGTACGTGATGAAAGGAGCCAGTCTGGAGGAAACCAAACAGGCCCTTCGGCTCCCCAAATACGAGAAGTGGAACGGCTATCCCGACTGGTTCATCGAGAATGTGGAAGCGATGTACGGTTACATCTCGTTGCACCGCCCTCAGATCCGTAAGTCATGAAGCGGGTAGCGTGCCGTATCAATCAGCAAGCGCCTTGAAGAGTTGGTTGAAATCGGCGTTGGCAATCTGAACGAACACGCCTTTGGTTCCTCCCACGCACATCGCTATGTCCCCGCCGCCGTATGCCCAGAACTTCGGCGGCAGCCAATTTGTATTCGTGTACATGTGTGAATAGGCTTTGGCCAGGGTATTGAACATGATGCTCACGGTGCCACAGAACTGGGCCGTCATGCCCGCCTGGTCTTGCGGCATAGGCATGGATGATCTGAAATCCACCAACTCGCCGGCCGCTGTGAACTCACCCGCCGCCACCACACCCATGATCTGCATGAGCTGATCCAGCGTCGCCATAGACCACCTCCCTGAGCGCGACCACCTGCGTGAAGCGCCGCGTTCAACGGACATTGTTCCTCAACAATAGGACCGACTCCCCTCATTGAAAATCATACCCCTTGGCACCGGCCGATTCCAGATGGGAGGAGGGTGCGGCTCGATGACGCTTGGCACGAAGATGCGGAAGGTTTGGGTACGCCGCTTGGAGGATGCTTGAGTCGATCATGCTGCGCGCGATTCGCTTTCACGAAGCCCCGTCTTGATATCCAAAAGCTGCCCCAAGGCTCGCTCCCTCGTAATGGGGTTCCATTGCGCATAGCCATACAGTCTGCATC